>DATJMX010000029.1 GCA_035508495.1 Candidatus Binataceae bacterium | reverse complement strand
GAGGTCAGCTCATCGAGCAGCGTGCGATCGTGCGAGACGACGATCCCGATACCGCGAAAGCGCCGGAGCCCGTTCATCAGAAGCTCGCGCGCTTCGCGATCGAGATGATCGGTCGGCTCATCGAGCATCAGGATCGCGGGCTCCGAGGCGAGCGCGGCGCCGACCTGCCACCTTTTGCGCTCGCCCGGCGACAGCGTCGGCCATCGCGCGAGGTCGCCGCGATCGAGCGCAAGCTCGCCCTGGATCCGCTGCGAGACGCCATCGGTCGCGGCCGCGAACGCCGAGATGGCCGGCGTCAGCGTCTCGACGGTCTGCGGGCACAACTCGATGCGCGCGCCGCGCGGATCGAGATGAACTCCGCCGCCGCTCGGCTCGAGCTCGCCGCAAATCAACTTGAGCAAAGTCGATTTGCCGGCGCCGTTAGGCCCGACAACGCCCGTCCATCCCGCGCCGAGCTGAAAACTCGCGCCGGAAATAATCGAAACCGAATCTACGTATGAAAAATCGAGACGATCGAAACGAATGGACATGGTAACTGCTCCCGGACAGGGCGCGCTCACACAAGGCGCTCGCGCACATCGCAACTAGAACCGCAAAACTGGAGCAGTTACTTCTTCAAACCTTCAGGTCTCCCTGGCGGATGAGAGAAGGATATCGACCGCGTGGTTTCCGATCAACAATGCGCAGTTTCTGTTTAGTTGGATTTGAAGTCGTCCAATGCGATTTCACCGCAGCGGGAACAACGTCCGGTGGTAATTGCCAGTGCGCCGTTGAGTGCTTTCCTGCACCTCGGGCATTTCATCATTTTCGATTGATTCAAGATCGTGATGAGGCCGTAGCCCACGATCAGCGGGACAAGCCATGAATTGCCGGTGAATGACGCGAGGGTCGGAGAGACACCGTCCAGCGAAGGTATCGCGATCGCGCCGCCGACTATCGCAAAGGCAAAAATCCAATAGGTTCGGCCGTATAATCTAAGTCGTGCCTCTTCCTGCAAAACTAGTTGCGCGCGCGTCATGGATGCTGCCCCTGTGACTAATCTTTGCGACAGGATACCTAATGGTCATTCGCCACCATACCAAGTGTCATGGTCGAACATTCGACGTTTCTCGGTAGGCGGGCACTCTCACTTCATTACCTCGGAGGTAATGGCCCCGTGTTTGCGGCGCTGGTAGCGTCTTGGCCATGGACGAATCGAATGGCAGGATGGCGGTCGAGACTGGCGGCGTGGGGCCGCTGCTTCGGCGATGGCGCGAGTCGCGGCATCTGAGTCAGCTCGACCTTGCGCTGGAGGCGGAAGTGTCGAGCCGCCATATCAGCTTTCTCGAGACCGGGCGCGCGATGCCGAGCCGTGAGATGCTGTTGACTCTCGCGAACGTGCTCGACGTGCCGCTGCGCGAGCGCAACCTGCTGCTGCTCGCGGCCGGCTATGCGCCGGTCTATCGCGAGACCAGTCTCGACGATCCGCGGATGAGCAATATGCGCGCCGCGCTCGAGCTGATTCTAAGCCAGCACGAGCCGCGCAGCGCGTTTGCCTTCGATCGCTACTGGAACCTTGCGATGGTCAACGCGGCATTCGTGCGCTTTATCACGGCGGTGGCCGGCGAGAAGGCCGAGGGCCTCGTTCCACTCAAGGTGCTGAACCCATCGCGGCACAACCTGCTGCACCTGATGTTCGATCCGGGCGGCATACGTAAACTTATTGTCAACTGGCAGCCGATCGCGAAATCGCTGCTCAACCAGGCGCATCAGATGGCGGCGTGGTCGCGCGATGACCGCATGCATCAGCTCATCGCCGACGTGCTCTCGTATCCCGGCGTTCCCGCCAACTGGCGCGAGCCCGATCTCGAAGCGCAGCCCGCGCTGGTGCTGCCATTTGAGATCGATTTCGGCGGCGGCCGAATCGCCAGAATGTTCAGCACGGTGACGACGCTCTCAGCACCGCAGGACGTGACCCTGCAGGAGCTGCATATCGAGGCCTTCTACCCGGCCGACGAAGCAACGAAGGCAATGTCGTTCTACAACGATTGAGCTTCACGGCTTGGATCGCCTGCCGACGCGGAAGGGTGGCGAAATCTCGATAACATAGAGTGTAATATCGCTCGCATCTTGTTCCAGGCTGTGCGTCTCCATAATTTAGTTCCCGGCGCTGTTGGCGCTGGTGTAACTGAATGGCTGCAATCGATTTCTGCTTCGGAACACGCTCGCACAATCGCCCGCGAAACCAGATGGTCCGCTGGCGGATCAGCTTCCTGCGCATCTTTCTTATCCTGCTGACCATTGGCCTGAGCGGGCCGGCGGCGCGCGCCACCGCCAGCAAGCCGGCCGAGTCGAAGCCGTTCGCAGGCTATACGAAATACGCCTGGTATCGAGCGCGCTATGAGGTCAATGCCGACGGCACCGACGTTGAAACCTACGATATCGGGACCAAGGTCCTAAGCCAGCAAGGGATCGCCCAAGCGAATCAAACCTCGATCAACTACAGCGACACTCTCCAGCAGGCGCGGATTCTTGCCGCCTACACCCTCAAGAGCGACGGCCGCCGGATTGACGTGCCGGTGTCGAACTTCCAGGAGCAGATAAGTCAGGGCAGAGCAGGTAACTTGCCGATGTTCTCGGACGTGCGCAGCAAGACGGTCGCTTTCCCCGATGTAGCCGTCGGCGACACGGTCGTGATTTCGTATCAAATATTGGAGAAGACCGCGATGTTTCCCGGCAACTTCGCAGTCACCGAAACTTTTCCAAGTACCGACGTCTTCGATGCGGGGGAGGTTACTATCACCGCGCCAGCGTCGCTGCCGCTTTATGTGTATCAGCGCGGCGTCGATGGCGGTGAAGTCAAACATACGGGGGGCAGCGCGCGGCGGATCTGGCGATGGACTTATAAGAACCACAATGTTGTGGCGCAGGAAGATCATGCGGTTTCGGCGCTCGACTACGACCCCGTCATCGTCGCGACGACGTTCAAGGACTATGGGGCAGTGGCGGCGGCTTACAATGCTCGTGCGCAGCCGAAGGCCGCAGTCACTCCGCGGGTCACGCAGTTAGCCGAACAATTGACAAAAAATGTGACAAGTACACGCGCCCAGGCCAAGGCAATCTATGATTGGGTCGCGGTCAATATCCAGTATGCAAACAACGAGGCCGGGATCGGATCGGTAGTGCCCCATGCCGCCGACTTAGTAATCGCGAATCGGATGGGCGACTGCAAGGATCACACTACTTTGCTTAAAGCCTTGCTGGCCGCCAAAGGAATCGCCAGCGTACCGGTCCTGATCAATGCGGCCCCAACTTATTCACTGCCGCCGGTTGCGAGTCCAAATTTCGATCACATGATTAGCTACATCCCCACGCTTAATCTTTATGCCGATTCGACGTCCAGGTTCACGCCGTTCGGTGCGCTTCCGATCTCCGATTCGGACAAACCCGTGGTGCATACAATCGATTTTGCTGAAATCGAGCGCACGCCCGCATCTGGCTATCGCGACAACAAAGTGGATACGACGACCGATCTGACTATTCATGCCAACGGCGACGCCGAAGGCAGCACCACTGTCAGCGAGAGCGGCAGTGTCTCTGACGGCCTGCGTGCCGAGGCCCAGTACATTGATCCGACGATGAAAGAGCGCATGGTCCGGCAGGCTCTCGAGCACAGCGGCTTCGTCGGCACGGGTACGATGACGATGAGCGATCCCACTGATCTCTCCGATAAGAGCGAAATCGCCGTTCATTTCGCGCTGACCGATGCCTACACGATCCCTGGTCCGGCCGCACTGAATGTTTCGTCGCCGATGTCGGGCGCAGGTTCGGCGGTGGCGCGCTTTCTAAGTTCGGCCAACGAACAGCACACCGTGAACTTCCAATGCGCCGGTATCGCGGTGAAGGAACATTACGTGATGAAGCTGCCCGCAACGCTCAAGGTGCTTGCGCTTCCGCCCAACGTTGAACTGCACAACAAGATTCTCAGCTATCGCGCGACCTACGAACTGAAAGGGAGCGCGGTGCTCGCGTCGCGCGAATTGGAAGACCGGACTCCAACCAACGTCTGCACACCCGCCGATGCCGCTGCGGCGAAGGACTTCATCCGCAGTGTCCGGCACGATCTGCGTGCGCAGATACTCTATCAGTGATCATCGTTCACGCGTGGACCGGCCGCCCGCAGCTTGCTGCACGGCGGCGTAGGCGCTAAATCGCAGATCGATGAAGCATGCCAAGACGATCGCGCTCGCGGCGATTTCGCTTTTGGCGCTAATCGCGCTCGCCGGCGTCGGCGCTGTTTGGTTCGCCGCGATGCTCTACGGACTTATCCCGCTCGGAACGCGCCTGCTAAAGGCTGCACTAAACCTTCCGTCAAATCCTGTTCGATCCTTCGCAACGCTCGATATGCTGACGCTCATTGTCATGATGTCGCCGTGGGCGGCTATTGCTGCGCGGGTATACTGGTCAGTCGAGGGAGCGTGGCTCGACTTGCTCGATCCTCGCGGCCGAGCGCTTGACGCTGTGAGGACTCGAGCCTTGAAGAGCTCGTGAACAGGGCTGCCAACTCGGTTCGGACTGACCTGGCTATTTCGTCTGGATCGTTTCGAGGTAGTCGAGCAGGGAGTTGATCCTGCGCTTGACGGCTGCCTCGCTCTGGTCGCTGTACTCGTTGCCCTTGAGCTGGAAACTCAGTCCCCAAAGCGGCATTGGACTGTTGAAGTTGTAGTGATCCGGGACGCGCTGGCCGCCGTCGATCACGTTGTAAATCTTTTCGCGGGGAAATTTCCCGCCGTTGTGTGCGGCGAGCTGGGTTAGATCCGCGGGGCGGTAGCCGGGCTTGTTATTCGCGTCGGGACCGTCGCCCTTGGCATCGGCGCCGTGGCATCGCGCGCAGTTGTCTTTGAACTCCTCTGCGCCGGAAGTATCGGCCGCCGAGACCTTACCGATCAGCGACAAAACAAGAATCGCGATCGCGACCGATAGCGCAACTCGCAAGTAAATGTGGCGGTCAGGTGTCGACATCGGAGAGCGCTCGGTCATTGGATAAAATCTCAGTCGCCGTTGGTGCGGCGCGAATCTCTCAGACTTTGAAGCGGATATGAATCATGTCGCCGTCGCGCATCACGTAGTCGCGGCCTTCGAGGCGGAGCTTGCCGGCTTCCTTGACCTTGGCGTCGGACTTGAGCGCCTCGAAATCCTCGTAGCTCACGACTTCGGCGCGGATAAAGCCGCGCGCGATATCGGTGTGAATCACGCCGGCCGCTTCCAGAGCCGATTCGCCGCGTCTTAGTGACCATGCGTGGGCCTCGGGCTCACCGGCAGTGTAGAATGTGATTAGCCCGAGGTGATCATAGAGCGCGCGGATCAGGCGATCGCGCGCGGGCGCTGCGAGTCCCGCTCCGCCGAGCATTTCTTTTTGCCCGGCCTCGTCGAGCTCCCACAGCTCCGCTTCGAACGCCGCCGCGAGCCGGAAAACCTCGAGGCCATGCGCATGTACCGCGTCGTGCTCCGCCGCGCTCACATCCGCAGAGGCCCGCTCCTCCTCGCAGTTAACAGCGATGAGTGCAGGCTTGCGCGAGAGAAATCCGAAGCTCGAAAAAGCCTGCAGCTCCTGCGGCGTCAGATCGAATTGGCGCAGCGCCTTACCCTGTTCGAGCCATCCGATCACCTTTTCGAGCGCGGCGCGTTCGAAGTCGCTGCCTTTTTCCTTCTTCAGGCGCTCGAGCCGCCGCTCAGCCTGGTCGAAATCGGCAAACACCAGCTCGCTCTCGATACTCTCGAGCGTCGCGACGAGCTGGCGATCCATCGCGGCGAACTGCGGCACGACGATGAGGAGCGCATCCATGTCGCGCACGAGCGGGAGCAGCGTGGGATCGAGTGCGGCGCCTTCCTTCTGTTCCTTTGGATTCGGCGCGAAGTCGAGGATCGTCAGCTCGACCGGTATCTTCTTCTTCGAGCCGTAGGCCGCTTCGAGAAAATCGAGCCGCGGATCGGCGACTTTAATCTGGCCGGGACGCGCGCGATTCTTGCCCTCAGCCGCACCGGGGATTGGCGCAAGGCCGGTGAGCGCGTGAAAGACGGTAGATTTGCCGGCGCCGCGCGCGCCGATAATTCCTGTTTTCAATTGTAAAAGCTCCGAATCGGTTAGCGTTACATATCGCGCGGGGGCGTGAAAGGCGCGCGGAATTTAGTATAAGTGCGTCGGAGGCGAACCCCATGCCCACGGCACCCAAAGATTATCCGGCGCGCTATCCAATCGATTTCGGCGATATCGATTCAGCCGTGATTCAGCGGCCCGTGCAGCTCTATGCGGCCGACTTCGGCAAGTCGCGCGGCATCCTTTATATCCCGCCGCGTGGCAAGCCGCGCACAGTCGTGATCATGGCGCATCCGCGGGCAGAGTTCAGCATGCACTACTCGATTCCATACTGGGTCGAGGCGGGCTTCGCCGCGTTCGGCTTCAACACGCGGTACCTCAACAATGATTCGACGATGCTGCATGAGAACCTGCTGCTCGACCTGGCGGCGGGGATCAAGTTCCTGCGCGAGGAAGCGGGTTTCGAGCGCATCGTGATGCTTGGCAACTCGGGAGGAGGCTCGCTCTTCTCCTATTACGATTCGCAGGCACGCACGCCCAAGGGGGAGCGGGTCGCGGCGCCTCCCGGCGGCGGTCCGCCCGATCTCAACAAGTATGATTTCCCTACGGCCGACGGGTTCGTCGTGCTGGCGGCGCATCCGGGGCAGGGGATGGTGCTGATGTCGTGCCTCGACGCGGCGGTGGTCGACGAATCCGATCCGCTCGCGTCAGATCCGGAGCTCGACATGTACGACGAGCGTAACGGCTTTCGCACGCCTCCCGCCGAGAGCCGCTATTCGAAGGAGTTCCTCGACCGATATCGCGCGGCACAGCGTGTGCGATGCGCTCGAATCGACGCGATCGCACGGAGGCACATCGCCGAAGCGAGCCAGGGCCGGCTCGCGATGCGCGCGGCAGACTTCGCGTCGCGCTCGGTAGACGATCGCAATTACGCATCGCGCCGTGCGATGGCGCCGTGCTACATGATCGTCTATCGCACGCAGGCGAATCCGAATTATCTCGACTTGTCGATCGATCCGTCGGAGCGCGCAGTCGGATCGATAATCATGGCGCGGCCGGACCTCGGCAATTACTCGCCCTTTGGCCTCGGCAGGATCGTGACGCCCGACGCGTGGCTGTCGACATGGTCGGGATTGTCGTCATACGCGAAGACGGCGGCGAATCTGCCCAAGGTGACGGTGCCGACGCTGGTAGTGGGCGCGAACGGCGATCAGGACATCTTCAACGCGGACATCAAGGCGGAATACGAGGCATCGGGCGCATCGGATAAGACGATCGCGTTCATCGAAGGCGCGGATCATTTCATGCGCGCGGGCGGATCAAAATCGCATCTCGGCGATCCGCGCCCGCGCCTGATGAAGGTGCTGACAGAATGGACCCGCGAACGCTTCGCGCCATGAGGAGGGCCTTCCGCGGAACAGCAGGCTGAGCTAATCTCGAAGATTCAAGCTCGCCAGAAGAATCGAGCAGCAAGCCACCCTAGCTCAGTCGGTAGAGCAGCTGATTCGTAATCAGCAGGTCGTCGGTTCGAATCCGACGGGTGGCTCCAAAAAAATCCGGGATTTTTCCCGCTCCACCTTCCCGAAAATCATCTCCGGTGCCTATCGGGTGCCTGTACCGAAAAAATTAGGCTCCTCCGAATGTCAGGAACGGCTCGGCTAAGGCTTCGTCGCATCACCCAGCACCCGCCCCTCGCCTGGAAAGCCGGAAACGTCTGTCGGCACAAAAAAGGACACTCGACGCTCCATGATTCACGCCGCGGGATTGCTCCAGGCCCTGGCTCCTTGCTTGAGATCAGCTGTGCTTACGGCTAACTCCCTTTTAGCCCTATCGCCAATTGTAATCAGGTCAAAGTCACTGCCACTGCAGTTTCACAAGTTGGTCAAACTGCCTTTCTCGATGAAATCGGTGGCCGTTCTGCTCTTCTGAATTTCGTCCAGTGTCACGATTCCACTCGTACGCGGGGCCGACGTGCAAGTTTAACGGCTGCAGCAGTGCGCCCTCTGACCTGGCGCTCATACCGCGCCCGCTCGCGCTCAGCACGTTCCTTCCCGTGGGTCTTTCGGTACACGCGAGTCGCCATCTTGTTGGCGCAGCGGTGACTGCAATATTTCTGATTTTTCCGCTCAGCCAAAAATACCCTCAAGCACTCGGGTTCCTGGCACCGCTGGATTCTGAGAGGGGCCTCAACATCCTCATAGAGATCATCCAGCGCCACGCGTAGGACGGCATCTTCGAGATTCGCATCGCGATAGCTCAAGGCTCTTCCGGCCTCTGAGCCCAACTTTCCGGCGTCGAGGATTACACTACCGCCCGAGTAATCCGCGCGGAAGGATTTCCGGTCTGCAACTGCGCCAAGCAGACCAGCCACTCGATCAATCATGGCTTGGAGCCGAGTAGGTTTCTTCTCCAAATCGCTCACCTTCGCGTTGAGCGGTTCGTCAGATTCGAGGTCTAGCCATTGTCGTAATTCGTAAATCAGGTTCGGAAGGTCGCCGGGGCGCCCCTTAGCCAGTGAGGCAGCGTCGACGCGAGAGAGCT
>DATJMX010000028.1 GCA_035508495.1 Candidatus Binataceae bacterium | reverse complement strand
CGTCGCGATCATTCATCGCGACGCCTCCAGAATCGCGCGCAGCGCGCGCCGCGCGCGCGCCAGGCGCGATTCCACCGCATGCTCGCTGAGCTGCATCACGCGCGCGATCTCGTTCACGCTCATATCCTCGACGTATTTCAGCATCAGCACTTCCCTGTGATCGGCCTGCAGATGAGCCATCGCCTCGGTGACGGCACGGCGGTCCTGCGGCGATGCTCCCGGTGCATCGCGCTCGGGTTCGAGCGGAGCGGCGAGCGCGATTCGCGCGCGCCGCGCGTTGCGCCGGATGAACGACTGCACCTTGCGATGCGCGATCGCGCAGGCAAACGTGAACAGCGACGAGTCGCCGCGAAAATACGGCAGCGCCTCGGCGAGCGCGATAAAAGTCTCTTGCAGGAGATCTTCGGCATCGCGCGCATCGCCGCCGAGCGAGCTTGCGATGAATCGATTAACCCGCGCCGCATACAAATCGAAAAACTCGCGCGCCGCGTCGCCGTCGCCCGCCTTGAGACGTGCGATGAACGCTTCCTCGCTTCCACCTCCGTCATCGACTGGGGCGGAAGCGGCCAGATTGCGCCGCGCCATGGGCATTACAGGCGAGCCGCTGTCGTCGCTACTGTTCAGCGCTCTTACTCAGTCGTTAGTAGTCGCGACGGAAGATGATCCGTCGCGGGATTTCATTTCGCAGGAAGATTCGGGACGCGAAGAAAGCACCGGCGCGGCTTCACGATCACTCGCTCCACCGCGCCAGCACCAGGAGGAAATCGTCAGACGCTGAGGTTGTAGAGCTCGGCGCAATTGTCGTGGAGGATGAGTTCCTTTTCGTGCTCGGTCAGGTTCGCCGTCTGCTTCTTCAATACGTCCTGCGACCACGGCCACGTCGAATCGCTATGCGGGAAGTCATTGGCCCACATCATGCGGTGGACGTTCACGAGGTCCTTTACCTGGAACGCGACGTAGTCGTCCTGGAACGTGGTGTAAACGTTTTCGCGGAAATACTCGCTCGGCATCTTGCTGATCGTGCCGTGCTCGAGCCAGTAGCGATGCCGATCGTAGGCGTGGTCCATGCGATACATATAATGAGGCACCCAGCCGGCATCGGCCTCGACGCATACGACCTTGAGCTTCGGGAAGCGCTCGAACACGCCGCCGAAGATAAAAGTGCCGATAATGTCCTGGCATCCGCGGATGATCGACATGAAGGCGTTGATCTTCGGTCCGCGGGCTTTGAAGTTGTCGGCGCTGCTGGTCAGGATATGGAAGCTGAGCGGCATCTTCATATCGACCGCGGCTTCGTAGAAGGGATCGTAGATTGCGCTGTCGTAGTCCTCGAGCTTGGGATTGCCGGGCATCATGACGCCCTTGAGTCCCATCTCCTTCATCTTGCGCAGGTCCTGGATTCCTTCCTCGACCGAGCGCATCGCGGTCTGCCCCATGCCCACAAGGCGATCCGGGTGGTGGTCGCAGTACTCGGCGATCCAGAGGTTGTAGGCGTCGAAGCAGGCCTTTTTATAATCGAAGTCAGGATGGTTGCAGAGCATCATGCCGACGGTGGGATAGATGATCTCGGCATAGACGCCGTCGCGATCCTGGTCGGCCAGGCGCGCCTCGGGATCCCATCCGCCGCGATGCATCTCGTCGAACTTCACGCCGAAGGTCGCGAGCTCTTTCGCGTTCTTGCCGGCCGCGGCGACGAGTCCCATCGGAATCGGCCGCTCGAAGTCCTTGATCACGAACATGTCGCCGAGCTTGTCGTCGCGGACCATCTTCGGCGCGATGTCTTTGAACTTGTGATCGATTCGGTCGACGTAAGTGCCGGGCGGTTCGGTGATGTGCGAGTCGGCGGAAATGATGTGCTTCTGCATCGCTAGCTCCTCGTGGGTTGCGTGCCGCGTGCGCGAGGTTCGTGATCACTGCGGCCGCGTAGAAACTCTAATACTAAAGGACAGGTCAGATCACAACGCGCGGCAGGATTTCAGGCGGTCTCGACCGCCGCGGCGGCTATTCGATATAGGTAGCCGCTAGTCACAATCTCCCACGATTTGCCCGGCCGCGGCCTCCGACGCGATGCGCGGCCCGGCTCTCCAAGAGGCGAAATCTCATGGCGGACTACGATCTGAAGATTACGGGCGGTACGATTTACGACGGCACCGGCGCGGCGCCAATCGAAGGCGACCTCGCTATCAAGGACAGCAAGATTGTCGCCGTTGGCAAGGCGCTCGGCTCGACGAGCGAGATGATCGACGCGCGTGGCAAGGTCGTGAGCCCTGGCTTCGTCGATATCCACACGCACTACGACGCTCAGATCATGTGGGACCGCATGATGACGATCTCGCCATGGCACGGCGTGACGACGATCGTGATGGGCAACTGTGGCTTCGGCGTCGCGCCGACGCGCCCCGAGCATCGCGGGCTCATCATGCGCACGCTCGAGAACGTCGAGGGCATGAGCCTGAAGGCGCTGGAGACCGGGCTCGGCTACGACTGGCCGTTCGAGACTTTCGAGCAGTACATGGACGCGATCGAGCAGCGTGGCACGGCAATCAACGTCGGCGCGCTCATCGGCCATACACCAATTCGCATGTACGTGATGGGCGAGGATGCAACCGAGCGGCCCGCAACCGAGGGCGAGATCGCCGAGATGCGCTCGCTCGTCGCGCGCGGCCTCGATGCCGGCGCGGTGGGCTTCGCAACCTCGAAAGCCGTCACGCACGTCGGCTACAGCGGCAAGCCGGTGCCGAGCCGCGCGGCCGAGCTCGCAGAGATAAAGGCGCTCGCATCGGTGCTCGGCGAGAAGCGCGAAGGTCTAATGCAGGTGACGGTCGGACGCGAGCTCTTCCTGCGCGAGTTCGCCGAAATCGCATCCGAGATTCATCGGCCGATCACATGGACGGCGCTGCTCGCCGGGATGCAGATGGGCGGCGGCGTCGACCATCGCACGCTGCTGGCGAACTCGCAGAAGCTGTGCGACCAGGGCCTCAACATCGTTCCGCAGGTGACGTGCCGCCCGCTCAACTTCGAGTTTCAGTACAAGGCGCCGTTCATCTTCGAGAGTATGCCGGTGTTCCAGCCGGTTTCGGCGGCCGACTTCGAGGGTAAGAAGAAAATCTATGCTGACCCCGAGTTCCGCAAAGCCTTCAAGGCTCGCGCCGGCGTTGGCGGCGAAGGCGCCTTCGCCAATCGATGGGACAGCACGACGATAACGTATTGCCCAGGCGAGCCGGCGCTCGAAGAGCGCAATCTCGCGGAAGTCGCGCGTGAGCGCGGCGTCGATCCGATCGATCTGTCGCTCGACCTTGCGCTGGCGAGCAATCTCGAAGCGCGCTTCCGCATGGCGATCCTGAACAATGTCGAAAGCGACGTCGCCGAGCTGCTCGCGGCGAAGAACACGGTGCTGGGCCTGTCTGACGCGGGTGCGCACGCGAGCCAGCTATGCGACGCGTGCTTCTCGACCTACCTGCTCTCGCGATGGGTCCGCGAAAAGCGCGCAATCTCGATGGAGCGCGCAATCTGGATGCTCACGGCGCGGCCCGCGGAAGTCTTCGGCATCACAGATCGCGGCCGGCTTGCCCCGGGCCTCGGCGGCGACGTGA
This sequence comes from Candidatus Binataceae bacterium, assembly GCA_035508495.1. NCBI lineage: Bacteria > Candidatus Binatota > Binatia (SeqCode) > Binatales (SeqCode) > Binataceae (SeqCode) > Binataceae bacterium (SeqCode). Next base: position 118,732 of record DATJMX010000028.1, on the reverse strand, counting down.
CGATCTTCGATCCCGACAAGGTCGGCGCCAGCAGCCTGCGCCGCGTCTACGATCTGCCCGCGGGCCAAGACCGCCTAATCGCCGATGCGTACGGCATTGACGCGGTAGTCGTCAACGGCAAAGTCATCCGCCGCGAAGGCCAAGACCAGGTGTCATCCGATGGCCCGCTCCCAGGCAAACTTCTACGTCACGGGCACGCCGCGGCGTAATGCGCCAATGGCTACGTTAATGATGAAAACCGCCGGAGAATCACTCCGGCGGTTTCGTTCTTTCGCCCTACATTAGGTAGTTGATTCGCGACGATGGTCGTCGCAAAAATCGCGGATGGCTTCCAGCGTTCAGCGTGTCTTTGACCTTGCGGCTGGCGATTATGATCGCGCGCGGCGGCGGCTGGTTCCGGGCTTCGACGATTTCTATCGCGCCGCGATCGATCAGATTCCGTTTGAGCGCGAGCGCGAATTCGAGGTGCTCGATCTGGGCGCCGGCACGGGCCTGATGGCGGCGTTCGTCGCCTACAGTTTTCCCAACGCGCGGATCACGATGAGCGACATCTCAGACGCGATGCTCGAGCGCGCTCGCGAGCGCTTCGAGCTCGGCGGCGAGCGTTTCCGCTTCCTCGTCAGCGATCACGGCACGGCGGAGCTTACAGGCAGTTACGACGTCGTTATCTCGGCGTTGTCGATTCATCATCTGGAGGATGCTCAGAAGGCCGCGCTGATGAAGCGGGTTTATGCCGTCCTGCGCGAAGGCGGTATGTTCATCCAGGCTGACCAGTTCCGTGCCGCGACTCCTGAACTCGACCGGCTGCATCACCAAAGATGGCTCACGCGTGCGCGCGAGCTGGGCGTCGGCGAGAAGGATCTCGCGCAGGCTCTCGAGCGCATGAAGTTCGATCGCAACGCGACCCTCGACGATCAACTCCGCTGGATGCGCGAAGCCGGCTTCCGTGACGTCGATTGCGCGTACCTGCATCTGATCTTCACGGTGTACTCGGGCCGCAAGTAGTTCGGTAAGACGGCGCGTTGCGCGCCTTCGATGCTGAAAAAGTGGCGCGGAAAAGACTCCGCGCAATCAATGGCAGGCAGGGACGCCCGCCCCACTACATTTTCTTTGAGATCTCAGCCCGCGTCTTACTCAGCATCGCGACCGCATGCGATGCAGCGGCTAAATACTCAGAACAGGGGTTCAGCGCGCTCTCACTCAGACAAACTTCGGTGAACTTGATTGCATGCTCGTCGCCGGTCGCGATTGCGCGATCGATCAGCTCTTCGGCGGTATGCGACGGCGGTTCGATGTTCTCCGAAGACGGCGCGGTGCCGAATGTCGAATACAGCGCTGCTGAGGCGTGCCACATGTGCATGAGTGCGGTCTCAGTTGCTTCGCGTCCGAGACACGGCAGCATCCAACGCAACGCGGCGGGACCTGTGACCGTGTGGATGAACGCGATCGTGGTCAGAAGGTCGCGAGCATTCGCGAGGTACACGCGCGAGAAGGTCGCAGTGAGATCCGAGACGAACGACGACGCGTCGCGCGAAGCGGGATCAACCGCATCGATAACGCTGTTGAACTCATTGAACGAGTTGAGCTGAGTGACCGCACCCGTGAGCGAAGTAAATTTGCCACGGCGCTCGATCGGGATCGTGGGAACGCGCATGATCGCTGCCGCGGGCATTGCATGCGCTGCGCTGCGATGCTTCCCCGGCAGGCTCACGTATTCTGCGGCCCAATATGCGAGGCCGTCAGCAAGTTCGCGTTTTCGCTGCGCATTTACTTCGAGCGCGATCGCGCGGGCCGCGTGTCCCGTGCGAATGACACCGTGCAGCGCAGCCGCAATGGTTCCGGCCGCCAGCCGGGCTGCCCACGCATCAACCACTTCGTGCCACGGACGCTCTTCCAGTTCGTTGCGGAAGAACTCGAACCAGTCGCTCGTGTAACGCGGATCGCCGATTGCTGCCTGCCAGTTCGCCTGGTCGATTCGCTCGAAGCGGGGCGGGCGTGGCGTCAATTGCTGTTGATAACGCTCCAGCCACGGCAGCGCGTCGGCGCCGCGGCCCATCGCGCACATCGCCTCAATCGCCATCGGCGCGTGATTCGAGTTGGTGTTGCGAAGCTCGGGCCCGTTGGGTGCCAGCGTCACGAGCGCTTCGTCGAGCGCGGGGTAACCATTATTGGCGGCGCTCATGAAGCCTCCTCTGCGAACATCTTTTCGCCCCGGCTCAGCTTGAGCGCGATCTGATAGGTCTGCCGTTGCGCGCGGACGGTCGGCGAATGGGCGGCGAGGTAACGAACAGTCGCGAGCAACGCATCTTCGCCCGGTGCGGCGCGGCGAATCGAATATTGGCGGAAGGCGGCCTCGACACTCTGAATCGTATGAAAATCGCGATCCTCGCGCAGCATCGCGCCGCCGATTGCGGCGAGTAGTGCGCGAGGATCACCGCTTCGATGAAGGTAACTCGCGGCCATCGACGATGCGGCATCGACTTGTTGTTGACGATCGAGGACGTCGGCTAACCTGCCAGCCAAGTCGAACGGCGACGTCAGTGCAATGTCCGCCTCGCGGATGCGGGCGGGCGGGACGTTCAGGAATCGCGTGAGATACACGCTCATCGCGGCATCGAATGCTCCGCGCAGAACTTCAACCGTCGGCGCGTGCAGCAACGCCTGGTGAACCGCGTTGGCAAAGGTGAAGCTGTGATGCGCCGTGTCCCAGTCGCCGAACTCGTTGCTGAGCGCGAAGCGCGCGATTCGAAGCGCGGCCGCGTGCGCGACGACTCCGCCGAGTCCCACGGGCGCGCATCCTTCGCGGAGCGCATTCAGCATCGAATCCGCGATAGCCTGCGGATCCTCGCCCAAAATCGCGGCGCTCACTGCGACCTCGTCACGCCAGGGATTCGCGGCCTTCCTGCCCGCTTCCAGAGCCGACGGGAGCGACTCAAATGCGCGTTCGAGGATCGCCACGAGATCGACGGGATTGCGCCAGGAGTTCGATTCTTCCATGCGATCGGCGTTGGCGTAACTCGACGCGAGGCTCGCCAACGACTGCTCGGCGAGATCCCATCCGGCATGGTCGAGGGCCTCGAAAGCCTTGTTGGTGAAATCGAGCACGTGACCGATTGTGTTGTATCGATGATCCGTCGCCGCCGCGAACATCATCGCGGCCATCTCATTCGGTTTCGCGCCGCTTTGCACCGCGCTCACGATGCATCGCTCGGCACCTTCGGAATCCCGCAGCTCGACGAACGAGCGAAACCATCGCGTGAGTTGCTCGATTCCGGCGCATTCGCCCGGCAGCGGACGAACTGTGAACAACGGAGCCTGGCCGGCGGAGTCCTCGGCGACGGCGCTCAGGCCGTGATACATCGCGCGCGGGCGGTCTTCCCGCGCCAGGTGCGGCAGCAGGTTCATCATGCAAGTCAGGATCGTGAGCCCGCTGCCCCATCCTGCGCGGCGGTTGCGCGTGCCGAATTGAAGACCGGCGCGAAACGCCTGGCGCGCGCCTGTTTGATCGCGATCGAGCGCGATTACCGACTTCGCGATCACGAGCGGAATGTCGCGCTCGAGGCCGACGCCGAGGCGTGTGAGATGACGCCGGCGGGCGTCGCCGCGCTCGGCCAGGTCGATCCAGATCGCACCATTGCGGACCTCGACCGGATACACGCGGACGTCGTCGGCCCATTGATCGAAGGTGCCGCCGCTGGCGAGGTCGAAGCGCGCGTGATGCCAATGGCAGGTGAGAATACCGTCCTTGACGCTGCCGCGGTCGAGCGGGAACCCCATGTGCGGGCATCGATTATCGACGGCGAAGATTCCGACAATGGTCTGGAACACGACGATCACGCGGCCTTCGAGCGTGATCGTGCGGCAGCCCGCCTCGGGCAGGTCGCTCAGCGCAAAGGCGCGCACGAAACGAGACTCGGCTTTGTCTTCCTGGTTCATCGCCACGGCCTCCCATTGCTCGAATAATTTGTAAAGTACTCGCTTTATTAATTAAGTCAAGCCGACACTTGCGTAATGGCGCCGCGCCGTTCAGATTGATCTTCTGTGAATGAAGACGTGCGCGCCGAAGAGGGCGTTCTCTACCAGCTCAAGACCCGCGGTCCGCAGAGCGCGGCCCAGATCGCCAAGCGCCTCAAAGTAACGCCGATGGCGGTGCGGCAGCATCTGTATCGCCTTGCCGAGCGCGGCGAAGCGTCGTTTGCCGACGAACGGCGCAAGGTCGGACGCCCCGCGCGCATATGGCGGTTGACATCGGCGGCGGCCTCGCGCTTTCCCGATTCGCACGGCGATCTCACCGTCGAGATTATCAGCGCCGTGCGGAGCGCCTTCGGCGAGACGGGGATGGACCGTCTGCTCAGCGAGCGCTCGAAGATTCAGCTCGAGCAATACATGCGTCGAGTGAAGCGCGCCGGCAAGTCGCTATTCGCGCGTACGAAGGCTCTCGCCGAGATTCGGCGCGAACAGGGATACATGGCCGAATGCACGAAGATGGATGACGGCTCGATCCTGCTCGCGGAGAATCACTGCCCGATCTGCGCCGCCGCCACGATGTGCCAGGGGCTCTGCCGCGAGGAGCTCAGTCTCTTCCGCGAGGTGCTGGGCCCGCAGGCCAGGGTTGAGCGTATCGAGCACATCCTCTCCGGCGCGCGCCGCTGCGCGTACCGGATCGAGGGCGTCTGATCAGTATCCCTGTGCCGGATCGACGACGTTGAGCAGCGGCCGATCCGAGCTGAGGCGGCGCAGGTTCTCGGCGAACAGATCGCACGCGAGATCGGTGTAAGCGCGAAAATCGCCTGACACGTGCGGCGTCAGGAGCGCTTCTTCGATATCCCACAGCGCGCTTTCCGCCGGCAGCGGTTCCTTCTCGAAGACATCGAGGCCCGCACCGCCAATTTTTCCGGTCTTCAGCGCTTCGATTAGCGCCTGCTCGTCGATCACCGCGCCGCGCCCGATATTGACGATGTAGGATCCCGGCTTCATCGCGGCGATTTCCTTCGCGCCGACGAACTTCACCGTATGGGCGGTGTTGGGCAGCGTAACTGACACGTAGTCACTCTGGTTCAACATCTCAGCGCATCCCTCGCGCCCGAACCATCGCTCGGGGATGCGGCCCTCGGGATCGCCGAGGCCCTCGGGGCACCATCCGGGATCGCGACGCTCGTCGGGATTGCGCTTGAGCGCGAGCACGCGCATCCCGAACGCCGCGGCGAGGCGGCCGGTCTCGCGGCCGATCGAACCGTAGCCGACGATGCCGATCGTTTTGCCGCGGATCACGTCGAGATTGTTCATGACAGCGCGGCGCGACCATTCGTGCCGCGATTGCGCGCGAATGGTGACGTGAAAGCGCCGCGCCCACGCCAGCATCGACGCGATCGTGTACTCGCCGATGGGAGTGGCATGGATACCGCTCGAAGTTGTGAAGGGAATTCCGGTGCCTTTGAGAGCGGGCAGCGCGTGATCGGCACCGGCGCTGAGCAGCTGAATCCAGCGCAGCGCGGGCGCCTGCTTCGGCAGATCGTTCGGAATGAGAAAGGTGAGCAGCACGTCGCATCCGCCGCTTACCAGCGCGCCCGCTTCTTCGCGCGAGCGGCATTGCCGATCGACAATATCGGCGCCCGGCACGGCCGCCGCGATCTTGCTGCGCTGATAGTCGGTGAGCGGGACTGTGGCTACTATCTTCATGTGATTTTCGGAAACTTTCGCACGATGGTGCGGCGGCATCAAGTTTCGGCTGCCGCTTGAGAGTGTCAAAAGCACGTCCTATCATCATTAGCAGCGAATCGTGTCGAAGCTCGCGAATATAGCCATAAGTGGAGCGCTGGCGATTGGCCTGCTCGTAGCGAACGGTCCTGTATGTGCGCAGGATGACTCCGCTCCCGCGCAGGTGAGTTCTCAGGGCGGGAGCAGTGCGCCGCCCCCCGGCATCAGCGGTCAGGGCCGCGAGGACGATCGCACGCTGGAAATCGCGCCGCAGCCCGGGCTTCAGCAGCCGAGGCCCGCGGTGCAGGAAGTTCCCGATGAGCGCCAGTTTCGTCAAAACGATACTTCATCGGTCGAGCCTAATTTCCAGCCGCGCTCCAATGGGGGCGATTCGTCGCGCCCGCCTCATCGTCCGCTGCTCGGCATAACCGCGAAATACACCACCATGTGTTACAAGGGTTCGGAGGAGCACGGCCTTGAAGTCCTGACCGTCGATCCGAATAGCCCGGCGCAAAAGGCGGGGCTGCGCCCTCCGACTGACGCCACTGGCACGGGAGCCGCGGCGGCGACGATAGCTGGAATGGTTCCGATTTTCGGCACGCTGACGCAGCACTTGCTGGAGAAGAATGGCGACCTTGGCGAAGGCGGTGATCTCATCGTCGCGATCGACGATCGACGCGTGCGCAGCCAGGAAGATCTCGACTACGCGATGAGCCAGCTCAAGCCAGGCGACACGATGTACCTGACGGTGATTCGACCGCTGCCCGGCGGGAACCATCAGACCGAGAAAATCGCGGTCACGCTCGGCGACTCTGGCGTTCCAGTCGCCAGCAACTCCGACCCATACGGCTCTCAGGCCGGCACCGAAAGCTACACGCACTAAGCCGCATTCGTCAGCCGCTCGCGCGAGCTAGGCACTTTTCGACTTGTGACAGGTGAACCTCAATCCTAGGATTGCGGTTGAGCCAGACAGTTCGCGAGGTGATCGGCCATGCACACGCGCCCGAGCCTTCTCGCTTCAATCACGCTCACCGTCATTCCGTTCGCGGTTGCGCGAGCGGCTTTCGCCGAACCGCAGATCAAAGCGGCGACGCCCTCGATCGCGTCGCAAGCCGAGGCCTCGCGCGAGCTGCCGATGATCGCGCCGCAATCGGCGCCGTCGCCAAATGCGATGCTCGAGCTGGAGCCGCAGCCTCGCGAGGCGAAGGCGCCAGAGATAGATCAGCTCCCTGTCGATCGTATCTTCAAGCAGGCGCAGGCCGAGTCCGCGCCCAAGCCTGAGACAGCAGCGCATCAAAGCGGAACGATTCGGCGCCCGTATCTCGGCATCCGGGTGCAGTACACGACCAAGTGCTACCTCGGCATGGAGGAGAACGGGCTCGAAGTGATCAGCGTTTATCCCGGTGGTCCTGGCAGTGTCGGCGGGCTCAAGGGGATGACGCCGGTCAGCCCGCTCGGTGTGGTCGGTGGCGCACTTCTGGGACCGATCGCAGGTCTGCTTGAGCCCACTGGCGCGTTCGGCATGGATGGCGATCTGATCGTCGCGGTGGACGACGAGCGCGTGCGGAGCAAGGACGATCTCGACGCCGCGATGCTCAAGCTCAAGCCCGGCGACACGATGTACCTGACGATCATCCGGCCGCTGCCGGGTGGCAATCACAAAACGATGAAGATCGCGGTGAACATCGGGCGCGAGACGTTTGAAGTCGCGGCGAGTGCGCCGCCGCCTTCAAAAGTGTCCACGCCAGCGCCGGAATCCGAGGCGGAGAACTACGTGTACTGAGCGGCGATGCCAACACGCGGGCAAATCGTGATGAGCTTTGCGATCGCAAGCGTGCTTGCCGCGGCGAGTGGAGCTGCGCGCGGAGGCTCGGCGCAGAATCCCGCGCTGCCATCGATCGCGCCGCAATCGGAAGCCGTTGCGAAGGCGATCGCGCCCGCGCCGCAAGCCTTGGCGACTTCAGCACCGACGCTCGAACTTGAGCCGCAACCCGCGGTCTCTCCAAGGTCCGGAACTCGTGGCGAGCTAGCGGTCGATCGCGCGTTCAAGCAGTCGCAGGAGCGCGCCGCGCTCGATCGCAATTTCCATCCGCATCTCGAAGAACAGTTTGACCGGCAATATCGCGAATCGGCGCCGTACCTCGGTATCGAGGTCCAATACACCGCCAAGTGCTTCCGAGGGATGGAGGAACACGGTCTTGAAGTAATCAAGGTGCAGCCAAACGGTCCGGCAGCACACGCGGGCTTGCAGGCGCAGGATAACCAGCCGAAGATCCCATCGGATGATTTGATTGACCTTCTTCGACATACGATGGGTGGTGCGCAGGAGGGAGATCTAATTGTCGCGGTGGACGACGTGCGAATCCACGGCCGCGAGGATTGGGAAGCAGCGATCAGAAAACTGAGGCCCGGTGATACAGTTTACCTAACAGTGATTCGGCTTGTTCACCCAGGCGATCATCGCACCCTGAAAATCGCGGTGAGAGTGGGACGCACGCGCGTCGCAAAGCCGGTGAAGCCCGATAACCTGGGGCTCGGCAGACTCGCCGAGACTGGAACGTTCTCATACTGAGTCAAGACTCGCGGTCACGATCTTCACCACAACAATCCTGCTACTATGTGGCGTTGCCGCTGGCGATACGTGTCCGCGCGTGTTGCCCGCAGGCGGTTTTGCGTTTGGAGCTCGGAAATTTGCTGCGAAGTTTGAAAGATGCCGCCGGCGAATTAGTCGCTCGCCTCGATTCGAATCGGGAGCGGCGCTTCCCGATCATGGGACTGCGCGGCACGGCCAACGTGCTGATGCTGCGCGAAGCTGCGCTGAAAGTGCAGCGGCCGATCCTCGTCGTGACGTCGCTCGCGCGTGAGGCCGAGGCGCTCGCTGGCGAGGCGGCGCTCTTCCTCGACGAATCGCTGGAGAGCGATGCGGCCACGCGCCGCGTGCATCTGTTGCCGGCGTGGGAAGTGAAGCCATTCGCGCATCTGTCGCCCCCGCCTGACACTCAGGCTGAGCAACTCGCGGCGCTGTACGCCATCCTTCGCACCGAGGCGCCGATCGTGATCACGTCGGCTGAAGCGCTGATGATGCGGACGATGCCGCGCGCGATCTTCAACGACTCCGTGATCAAAGTCGCGGCGGCAGATCGGCTCGACCTCGAGCTGCTGGTCGAGATGCTTGCCAGCGCTGGCTATCAGCGCGTGCCGCAGACCGAGGAGCCGGGCGACTTCAGCGTGCGCGGCGGACTCCTCGATGTGTACTCGCCGCTCTATCGCGATCCGATGCGCATCGAGTTCGAGGATGACATCGTGACCTCGATTCGACATTTCGAGGCTGGCAGTCAGCGCTCTGCCGGCGAAATCAAGGAAGCGATAATCATCCGCGCGCGATTCGTGCCGCAGGCTGTCCTGCGCGATAAGCGTCTGCGCGACGACGTCGCGGTGCGTGCTGCCGATATCGGCATGGTACGCAAGGAAGCCGAGGAGATGGCCGAGACGTTGGAGAACGGGCTTCTCTTCCCAGGCGCGGAGTTCCTGATGCCGTTCGTGTACGGGCGCGCGCTCGACACGATTTTCGACTACCTGCCGCCGTCGACCATCGGATGGCTGATCGATCCCGGCCGCGTGGTCGCCGAAGCTTCGCGCTTCGAGGACACGATTTCCAAAGAAGCAGCGGCGGCGGCGGAGAAACCGCTCTTTCATCCGGCGCCGGAGTCGCTCTTTCTGGACACGGAGGAGATCGAGCATTCGCTTAATCAACTCACGGCGATCGAGGTCGGCTCACTCGTAACGATCATGTCGCCGCGCGAGGGATGGGCGCCGCCGATTGAGATCAGTTCGTCACCGAGCACGAAGCTCGGCAGCAATCATCTGTCCGGATCGCGCGCGCCGATCAGCTTCGAGCCGTTGGCTGATCAGCTCAAGGAAATTCAGCGCGGGCAGGGCAGGGCGCTGATGGTGGTCGAGGGACCGAACCAGGTCGCGCGGCTGCGGCGCCATCTCGAGGCCTACGACATCGCGGTCAACACTGAATGCCGCAGCTTCGCGGCGCTGCTCGAGTGGCCGGATTTTCGTCCGGCGATTTTCGAGGGCGAGATATCCGCAGGCACGGTGCTGCCCGAGGACGGTATCTTCGTCTACAGCGAAGAGGAGATTTTCGGCGAGCCGCGGGTGCGGCGCCGCTCGCGACCCACACCGAAGGCCGCGCTGCTCAACCTTGAAGAGCTGCGGCCCGAAGATTTCGTCGTTCATATCGATCACGGCATCGGGCGCTTCCGCGGCCTGAAGCATTTGAAGGTGGCCGATACCGAAGGCGATTTTCTTAATCTCGAATACGCCGGCAACGACACGATGTATCTGCCGGTCGAGCGCATCAACCTCGTCCAGCGTTACATCGGCTCGGATTCTGAGCCGCCGAAGCTCGATCGCCTGGGCAGCGGTTCGTGGGACAAGGTCAAACGCCGCACCAAGGAAGCAGTGCTCGCGATGGCGTCGGAGCTGCTCGAGGTTTACGCAGCCCGCGAAGTGCTCGAAGGGCACGCCTTTCCGCATCCGGGCCGCGACCTCGACGAGTTCAATGAGCGCTTCGAGTTTGAAGAGACTCCCGATCAACAAGCGGCTATCGACGACGTGCTGCGCGACTTGACGCGCAGCAAGCCGATGGATCGCCTGATTTGCGGCGACGCCGGCTTCGGCAAGACCGAGGTCGCGCTGCGCGCGGCGTTCGTCGCGGTGAACGACGGACGCCAGGTCGCCGTGCTGGTGCCGACGACGATTCTCGCCGAGCAGCACTGGAACACCTTCCGCGAGCGCTTCAAGGATTACCCGGTGCGAGTCGATATGGTCTCGCGCTTTCGCACCAGCAAGGAAATCAAGACGACGATCGAGGACCTCGCGCACGGCAAGGTCGATATCGTCGTCGGAACCCATCGCCTGCTCACGTCCGATGTGCAGTTCCCGCGCCTCGGCCTGCTCATCATCGACGAGGAGCATCGCTTCGGCGTCGCCGACAAGGAGCGGATTCGCAAGCTCAAGAAACTCGTGCCGGTGCTGACGATGACGGCGACGCCGATTCCGCGCACGCTGCACATGGCGATGCTCGGGATCCGCGATCTGTCGGTGATCCAGACGCCGCCGCCAGCGCGCCAGGCGATCCGCACCTTCGTCGCACATTTCGACGATGACACGATTCGCGACGCGATCCTGCGCGAGCTCAACCGCGGCGGACAGGTGTTCTTCGTTCACAATCGCGTCGAGAATATCCAGTACATGGCGCGGCATTTGCGCGCCCTCGTGCCCGAGGCCAAAACCGCCGTGGCGCACGGCCAGATGAAGGAGCGCGAGCTCGAAGACGTGATGCGCGACTTCATCGAGAAGCGCGTCAATGTGCTGGTGTGCTCGGCGATAATCGAATCGGGCCTCGACATTCCCAACGCCAACACGATGATTATCAACCGGGCCGATCATTTTGGGCTCGCGCAGCTCTACCAGTTGCGCGGCCGCGTCGGTCGCGCGCGGCAGAAGGCCTATGCCTACCTGCTGATTCCGGGCGAGCACATCATCACGCGCGACGCCAAGCAGCGGATCGACGCGCTGCGCGAGCTGGTCGAGTCGGAGAACGTCGGCGGAGGATTCAAGCTTGCGATGGCGGACCTCGAGCATCGCGGCGCCGGCAATCTGCTCGGGCGCGAGCAATCGGGGCAAATCGCGGCGGTCGGATTCGAGCTTTACACCGAGATGATGGAGCAGGCGATTGCCGAGTTGCGCGGGCAGCCGCCGCGTCCCGACTTCGAGCCCGAACTTCGGATCGGCGTACCGGCGTACATCCCCGACAGTTACGTCGAGGACGAAAACGAGCGCCTGGTGCTCTATCGGCGGCTCGCGCGCGCCGAAAACGAGACCGATCTCGACGAGCTCAAGGACGAGATGCGCGATCGCTTTGGTCCCGTACCCACACTGGTCGAGAACCTGATCGCGGCGATGAATATCCGGCGCCAGATGAAGCAGCTTCTCATCACGAGCGCGATCGCCAAGGGCAATCAGCTCGACGTGCGGTTCCATCCCGAAGCGCCGCTCGACACCGAGCGGCTGGTGAAGCTGGCGGAGCAGAATCGGCGCACGATGAAGCTGACGCCGACGTTCCAGGTTATCGTGCGAGTCGAACCCGGCGATTACGAGCAAACCTTCGCGCAGATGAACGGTATCTTGCAGGCCCTGGCAGCGTGTGAAAAATTGGAAAACTGGCCGGCGCAGCAATCTGGGCCGGTCCTCAATTGAATCGATGCCGTTAAATCGTAAGTGCTCGAAGCGTTGGTATCGCGCCGCCGTCGGCGTCGCTGCTGTCATTTTCTTTTTGGGTAACTATGCGCCGGTTCGCGCGCAGCAGGTTGTGAACGAGGTCGTCGCTTCGGTCGATGGCGATCCGATCACCGAGCGTGATGTCGAGGAATTCCTTTCCCAGCATGGAGAGTCGGTTGGCACCGATGATTTTCTCGATTCACCGATCGCACGCAAGGCGCTGAAGGCGCTCATTGACGAAAAGCTGCTCGAGGAAGAGCAGAAGAAATACGAGGACAAGGTCGATGAAGCGCAGGTCGATCGTTACATCGATCAGCTGCGGCAGGGGCAGCACATGACCGAGCAGCAGATGCGCGACTCGCTGCAACAGCAGGGCATCAGCTACGAGGATTTTCGCAAGCGCGCGCGCGACAACCTCGTCAAACAGGAGATGATCGAAGGTGAAGTCCGCGAGAAGATCAAGGTGAGCGACGCGGACATCGTGGCTTTCTACAATGAGCACAAGGAAGATGTCACCGTTAAGACCGAGCGCCTGCGGATTGCGCAAATTCTCGTTAGCGTGCCGGCCAACGCGACCGCTCAGCAGGACGCGGCCGCCAAGCGCAAAGCCGACGCAATTCGCGCGCAGATCATGAAGGGGATGGACTTCAACGACCTCGCGCTCAAGTACTCCGACGATGATTCCAAGACCAAGGGCGGCGAGCTCGGATGGTTCGAGCCGGGCGATATCAACGACGCGATCTTTGCCGCCATCAAGAACCTCAAGCCCGGCGACGTGTCGCCCGTGGTCCGCACCAAGTTCGGCTACCACATCATGAAGCTCGAGGCACACGAGATCCCCGGTCCGCGGCCGCTCTCCGAGGTTAAAGACAGTATCCGCGAAGAGCTGCAGAATGAGCGCATGCAGGCGCAACTGCAGAACTGGACCGAGACCGAGCTGATCAAGAAGCATTACGTCGAAACCGTCGACCCCAAACTCTTCGCAACCACCAAGTGAGCCGCGCTCGAAATGCTTCTCCGCTTATCGCGATCAGCATGGGCGATCCGGCGGGGATCGGCGCCGAGGTAATTCTCAAGGCCGCCGCCGCGCTCGAATCGAAACCGGGTGCGCCGCGCCTCGCTGTAATCGGCGATCTCGCGGCTATGCAATCCGCGGCGGAAAAACTGCGCGGCGTTCCCGAGCCGGTGGAAAATCAGAACGGCACGCATAACCAAAAGCATGGTCTGAGCGTTATCCCGATGAGCGAGCTTTCTTCGCGTGCGATGACGCCAGGCATGCCGACTGTTGAAGGCGGGGCGGCTTCGTTCGACTACGTCACGGCGGGAGTGAAGATGGCGCTGCGCGGCGAGGTCGATGCGCTCGTGACCGCGCCGATCAGCAAGGAATGGTGGGATCGCGCGGGGCATCATTATCCCGGTCACTCTGAGCTGCTGGCCGATCTCTCGCGGTCGAAGCGCTGGCGCATGATGTTTGGCGGCGGTCAACTTCGGGTCGCGCTGGTGACGGTGCATATGGGACTCGCCAAGGTTTCGGGGGCGCTGACGCAGAAGGGCGTGGCCGACACGATTCGCCTGCTCGCGGCGCATTTGCAGCATCCGCTCGGGCTCATGGGCCCGCGCATCGGGGTGCTCGGCTTCAATCCGCATGCGGGCGAGAACGGGCTCTTCGGCGACGAGGAAACGCGCATCATCGCACCCGCAATTCACCGCGTTCGGCGCGAAGGAATCGACGCCTTCGGTCCGCTTGCGCCTGACACGGCATTTATCCGGCATCAAGGAAAATTCAGGTTTGACGCGGCTGTGGCCATGTATCACGACCAGGGCTTGATCGCGCTCAAGACCTTGGAGTTTGATCGGGCGGTCAACGTGACGATCGGGTTGCCATTCATTCGCACTTCGCCCGATCATGGCACGGCGTTCGATATCGCTGGAAACGGGCAGGCCGATCCCTCGAGCATGCTCGCGGCGATCGAATACGCCGCGCGGGCTGCCACCAGCGGCGAGGCGCGGCGCGCGATTCAGAGGGCGTGATGGCGGACCGGATCATCATCAAGGGCGCGCGCGAGCACAATCTCAAGAACATCGACCTCGAGATCCCACGCGATAAACTCGTTGTCATTACCGGGCTCTCCGGCTCGGGCAAGTCTTCGCTCGCCTTCGACACCATCTACGCCGAGGGCCAGCGGCGCTACGTCGAATCGCTGTCGGCCTATGCGCGTCAGTTCCTCGAGCAGATGGAGAAGCCCGACGTCGATTCGATCGAGGGACTGTCGCCCGCGATTTCGATTGAGCAGAAGACGACCTCGCGCAACCCGCGCTCCACGGTCGGCACGATCACCGAAATATACGACTACCTGCGGCTCCTGTTCGCCCGCGTCGGTCACGCCTTCTGCTACAACTGCGGGCGCGAGATCACGCAGCAGAGCGTTCAGCAGATCGTCGATCGAATCATGTCGTGGCCCGACGGCGCGCGCCTGCACGTGCTCGCGCCGATCGTGCGCGATCGCAAGGGCGAGTACAAAAAAGAGCTGAGCGAGCTGCGCCGCGCGGGTTTCGTGCGGGTAAAGATCGACGGCAAGCTCACTGAGCTCGGCGAAGAGCCGGCGCTCAACAAGAATCTTCGTCACACGATTGAAGTCGTCGTTGACCGGCTCGCGATCCGATCCGGCATCCAGAAGCGGCTCGCCGATTCACTCGAAGTGGCATTCAAGTACGGACAGGACCTGCTCAAGGTCGAACGGCTCGACGGTCCCAAGAACGAGAGCGAGATCTATTTCAGCCAGCGCTTCGCCTGCGTCGAATGCGGCATCTCGTATCCTGAAATCACGCCGCGAATGTTCTCGTTCAACAGTCCGCACGGCGCATGCACCGAATGCTCCGGCATCGGATCGATCATGTACTTCGATCCCGAGCTCGTCGTGCAGAACGAAGAACTCAGCGTGTCGGACGGCGCGATCGCGCCGTGGGCGACGATGAACTACATGCAGCCGGTGCTTGAGGCGCTCGCCGCGCACTACAAGTTCAGCCTCGACCAGCCGTGGAAAACGATTGCGCCCAAGGTCCGCAAGGCGCTGATGAATGGCTCGGGCAGCGAGGAGATCGAGTTCGCGTACCAGCGCGGACATCATCGCGCCGAATACTCGCGCCCGTTCGAGGGCGTGCTGCAATGGCTCGACCGCCGCTACAAGGAGACGGAGTCCGAAGGTATCCGCGAGGTGCTCGAGGGCTACATGAACATGCGGCCCTGCCCGAGCTGCGGCGGCGCGCGCCTCAAGAAGGAAAGCCTGTTCGTCAGGTTCAATAACAAGTCAATTTCCGAAGTGACTGCGATGTCGATAAAGCTGGCGCTGCAGTTTTTCTTGGAGCCCAAGCTGAGCGCGCAGGAAGCGGAAATCGGCCGGCTAATCCTGAAGGAGATTCGCGAGCGGCTCAATTTTTTGG
The DNA here is from genome assembly GCA_035508495.1 of Candidatus Binataceae bacterium. Taxonomy (NCBI): domain Bacteria; phylum Candidatus Binatota; class Binatia (SeqCode); order Binatales (SeqCode); family Binataceae (SeqCode); species Binataceae bacterium (SeqCode). Next base: position 103,303 of record DATJMX010000028.1, on the reverse strand, counting down.
CTGACGTTGGCCTCGATTACCTGACACTCGATCGCACTTCAGGCAGTCTCTCGGGCGGCGAGGGCCAGCGCATCCGGCTGGCAACGCAGATCGGCTCGTCCCTGGTGGGCGTGCTCTACATTCTCGACGAGCCGTCGATCGGACTTCATCAGCGCGACAATCAGCGCCTGCTCTCGACGCTGAAGCGGCTCAAGCAGCTCGGCAATACGGTGCTGGTGGTCGAACACGATCGCGACACGATGCTCGAGGCGGATCACCTCATCGACATGGGTCCCGGCGCGGGAATCCACGGCGGCTACGTCGTCGCGGAGGGCACGCCCAAAGAAGTGATGCGCAACGCCGATTCGCTCACGGGAAAATATCTAGCGGGCACAGTTGAGATTCCCACGCCGTCGCGCCGCCGCCAGTTATCGTCGCGATGGCTGACAGTTAAGGGCGCGCGCGAAAACAATCTGCGCGATCTCACGGTCTCGGTTCCGCTCGGCGTTTTCACCTGCGTCACCGGAGTTTCGGGCTCGGGCAAATCGACGCTCGTCCTCGACACTATCTATCGCGCGCTCTCGCAGAAGCTGAATCACAGCCGCGAGCGCTCGGGCGCGTTCAAGACGCTCGAGGGTATCGAGCATCTCGACAAGGTGATTCACGTCGATCAGAGCCCGATCGGCCGCACGCCGCGCTCCAATCCTGCGACGTATACCGGCCTTTTCACCCATATCCGCGAGCTGTTTGCGCAACTGCCCGAGGCGCGCATGCGCGGCTACGGTCCCGGGCGTTTTTCGTTCAACGTCAAGGGCGGGCGATGCGAGGCGTGCGAGGGCGACGGCATCATTCGAATCGAGATGCACTTTCTGCCCGACGTTTACGTGACGTGCGAGGTATGTGGCGGCAAGCGCTACAATCGCGACACGCTCGAGATCCAGTACAAGGGCAAGAACATCGCCGAGCTGCTCAATATGACCGTACTCGACGCGGTTGAGTTCCTGGGCTCGGTGCCGCCGATTCGGCAGAAGCTGGAGACGCTGCGCGACGTCGGCCTCGACTACATCCACCTCGGCCAATCGGCGACGACGCTCTCAGGCGGCGAGGCCCAGCGCATCAAGCTCGCCAAAGAGTTGTCGCGCCGCGCCACGGGCCGCACACTCTACATCCTCGACGAGCCGACGACGGGTCTCCATTTCGACGACATCAAGCGCCTGCTCTCGGTGCTTGGCCGCCTCGCCGACACCGGCAACACGATCGTGGTGATCGAGCACAACCTCGATGTCATCAAGACCGCCGATTATGTGATCGACTTGGGCCCCGAAGGCGGCGACCGGGGCGGCACGATCGTGGCGAAGGGCACGCCGGAAGAAATCGCCACAGTGAAGGCCTCGCATACGGGCGAATTCCTGCGCCAGGTACTCAATCACAGAGCTGCGGCATAAGAAAAAGATCACCACGAAGGCACTAAGAAGAACCTTCGTGACTTTGTGTCTTTGTGGTGAGTATCCGCTGACTCGTCTGATCGTAGATAATTTTCTCGCCTACGACGCGTGCGAAGGTTGCCAGCACGTGAGGCTTCAGCTTGCCGTCGGGCAGGATGTGTTCGACGGTCCATCCGCGGATTGACATGTAGTCCGAGATGATTCTGCGGTGGCATCGCCACCACAGGCCTTCCGAGCACATGTATGCGAGGCGAACCTGCGCGGCTTTCTCACGCAGCTCGCTCAGGCCGCCTTCGAAGTCGGGTGTGTCGGCGTAGTCGGCGTACGATCTGAACGCCTCAAGTTCCCATGCGATGTGCGGTGAATCGTCGCGCTTGCTGTGCCGGCGACCGCCGAGCTGCTTCATCCAGACGTATTCGATCTGCGCGCGCGCGAGCGAGGCGGCGAGCTCCGCCTGATTGAACTGCGGCCAGCGGCGCGAGCTTGGATACGAGCGCACGTCTGCGACGCACGCGATGCGATGCTCGCCAAGCAGTTCGAGCAAGCGCTCAATCGGATGCGTCGAGTGACCGACGGTGAAAATCGTGCCGGCCGCTAACTCATTTTTGGGTTGCCGGCGCGTCGACGTTCTCCAGCTTCGCGGCTTTGATATCCGCCTCACTCTGATTCGCGACGACGATCAGATCGGCCGCATCGGGATGCAGATACTTGCGCGCGACATTCTGCACGTCTTCCTTCGTCACACCGCCGATCAACTTCGGATACTGGTCGGCATAGTCGAGGCCAAGGCCGTTCAGCTCGATGCCGAGCATGAAGCCTGTGATCTCGCTCTGGCGATCGATCGAGAGCGGGAAGCTGCCGATAAGAAATTTCTTGGCGTCCTCGAGCTCGGAGTCGCTGACGGGCTTTTCCTGGATCTCGCGCAACTGCTGCAGGATGATGCTGATTGTTTCGGTCGCGGTCTTGTTCTTGGTCTGCACGGAGATTCGGTATGAGCCCGGGAATTTGCCGGCATCGAGGTCGCTGTCGATCCCATACGCGAGGCCGTTTTTGCTGCGGACGATCTTCATCAGGCGCGATGAGAATTCGCCGCCGCCCAGGATGTAGTTCATCACCTTGAGCTTGTAGTAGTCGGGATTGGAGCGCGCGACGCCGTCGAAGCCGAGAATGATTGTGGCCTGCGCGACGTTGCGGTCGATCAGGCTCGGATGCAATCCGGCTGCGATCGGCGGGACGGTTGGCTCGGGCTGCGGCGTGACGGCGCCGGTTGGTCCCGTGAGATCCTTCTCGAGCATTGCCTTGATATCATCGGCAGTCACATCGCCCGTCACTGCAATCACCGCGCTGCCGAGCTTGTAGTGATCGCGATAGAAGCTGCGAACGTCGTCGGGCGTGAGCTTGGAGGCCGATTCCTCGGTGCCGTTGATCGGATGGCCGTAGGGAGTGTTACCGAAGACCGCTTTTTCGAAAGCGACGCTCGCAACGTAGTTAGGCTGCTCCTCGGCGGCGCGAATCTGCGCGACAGTTTCGCCGCGCCGCCGCTCGATATCGGTTTCACGCAGGCCGGGAGTCGCGATGGCTCCCGCGAGCAGTGCGAGGGTTTGGTCGAGGTACTTTTTGAGCGTCGTCATGCCCGCGATCGCATAGTCGCGGTCGGCGCTGATACCGATCGAGCTGCCCATGAAATCGACCTTCTGGTCGAACTGCTCGACGGTAAGATCCTTAGTGCCCTGCGAAAGCGAATGCGCGGTCAAAGCCGCAAGCCCGGCCTTGCCTTCAGGATCGCGCCGTGCGCCGGCGTCGAACGCAATCGAAATCGTCACCATCGGAAGCTGATGCGATTCCGATACGAGCAGCACGGCGCCGTTGCTCAGCGTCATCCGCTTGATTTCGATCGCATCGGCGCGTGCCGACAGCATCAGCAGTGTCAGCGCGGCGAGAGCCGCGAACGTGGTCTTCATCGTAATCGATCGCACGCCGCTCATTGCACCACCTCGCCCGCCGCCACCGGGAAGCCCGGCGCATGACGCAGCTGACCTCCGCTCATTCCTCCGCCACCGTGCGGCAAGATGCCGGTTGGCACGAGTTGACCGTTGGTCCGATTAGTCGCGACGAGGTACTGCTTCACCACGCGTTGAACATCGGCGGCAGTGACCTTGTCGATGCTCGGCAGATACTGATCGATGAGATGATAGTCGCCCATCAACTCGTACCGTCCGAGCAGCATCGCCTCGTTGAGCACGGAGTCCTGTCCGAAGACGAATTCCGCCTGCTCGAGGTTCTTGGCCTTCTGCAGCTCGTCGGCCGCGGGCATTGCCGCCGCCAATGCGCTGAGCTGGTTTTCAGTCTCGGCCATCACGTCATCGAGTTTCACGCCGGGCCGAATCTGCGCGCTGACAACGAAGAGCCCCGGGTCGAGTGACGTCATGTCATAGCCGGCGCCGATATCGACGACCATCCGCTTGTTGATCACGAGGTCCTTGTAGAGCCGCGAGCTCTTGCCGTCGGACAAAATCTCCGACGCGATTTCGAGCGGGAACGAATCCGCGCTCTTGTAGTTGGGGACATGATAGGCCCACTCGAAAGCGGGCAGGTTGGCCGCGTGACGAACGTCGATATGCCGCTCGCCGTCCTGCGGCGGCTCGACCTCGGTGACGGGCGGCGGCTTCGCGCCATTCTTGATACTGCCGAAGGCCTCGCTGATCTGCTTGAGCACCTGGTGCGCGTCGAAATCGCCGACTGCGACGATGATCGCGTTCTGCGGCGAATAGTAGATGCTGTGATAGTTGTAGGCGTCCTGCAGCGTCAGCCCGGAAACATCGTGGAACCATCCGATTACCGGCCAATGGTACGGATGGGCGACGTAGGCCTGCGAGCGCACCATTTCATCGAGGGCATCCTCGGGATTGTCCTCGGTGCGCATCCTGCGCTCTTCGAGCACGACGGCCTTTTCCTGCTCGAACTGCTTGGGCGCGAAATTCGCCATCCGATCAGCCTCGAGCGAGATCGGCACGTCGAAGTGATTCTTGTTGATCATCTCGAAGTAGTCGGTCAGGTCGTATTCGGTGAACGCGTTATCCATCCCGCCGTTGTCCTGGATGATCTGCGAGAACTGCTCGGGCTGAAGCTTCTTGGTGCCCTTGAACATCAGATGCTCGAGCAGATGGGAGAGGCCAGTCTTGCCGAACTGCTCGTTGCGTGAGCCGACGCGATAAAAAATGTTGAGCGTTGCGACGGGCGCCTTGTGATTTTCGAGCACCAGCACTCGCGTGCCGTTGGGCAGCGTCTCGGTTTGAACGGCGTCGGAAATTCCGGCGAAAGCGTTGGCCAAGGGCGCAAGTATCGCGAGCGCCGCCATAACCGCGATCAGCAGGAACCGGCGGTGATTGCCAGATAAAAGGATGTACATGATTTTCCTTAATTGAAGGCCGGAGGCGCTAAGCAAGTCAAGAAAGTTTAGAGCGTTCGATCGCGCGCCACGTTAGTTAAATTGCAAGTTAAATTGCATCGGGACGCTGGTCTTTGTAACGTAATTTTACCCATGGACCAGATTGCCGAGAAGCCACAGGAACTTTACGCGATCAAAGGGATGCTGACGAAGTTCATGCGGATGTTGTTCCCGCTTGAGTTTCGCATCGATTCGGTGCAGAACGCGGCGCCCTCGTTGCCGTTTCATTATCCGCTGATGCCCGGCGAGATGATCTATCTGCCCGAGCGGCTGGAATCGTTCTCTCCCGAGGCGAAGGCTTTCGACTACTACCTCGTCACCAGCGCCCATCTGGCGGCGCGGCACGATTTCGGCACCTTCAAGCTCAAGCTCGCGGATATCAAGGGCTTCGAAGATCGCGGCGAGACAGGAGTCGAGGCGATCGACAGCTTCGTCGCGTCGTTCGACGATCCCGGTCTCGCGGGCGCGCTCATGCGCCTGGCGGAATCGGCGCGAATCGACGCGGAGCTCTCGCGGCGGTATCGCGGGCTCGCGCCGCGCATCACCAGCTTCAATCGCGCGCTGCTCGGCAGGATGCATCCGGATTCGCTCTCCACGATGCTCGTGCGGGCGTCGCTCGATCTCGCGCGCGAGGACGAGATACCGCATCCGTTCGTGATGATGGCGTCGTCGTACTTCGCTCCCGTGCGCGAGACCGGCGCAGGCGTGATGACCAGCGTTCACCAGGTCGGCGCGATGTACGAATGGCTCCAGGAGCTGATTCGCCAGGCGCAGGAAGCGGGCGACGGCGAAGGCCTCAGCGAAGAAGCCGCGCGCATGCGCAATGATCTGATCAAGGGCATGAAGGGCGCGGAATCCGCCGAGGGTCAGGCCGATTCGGACGGCGATGGCGGTGAAGACGGCGGCGAGCCCGATCAGAATGTCAACATGGAAGCCTCGGGCAAGCAGTCCAAGGGCGGCAAGAGCCGCGCGCTCTCGCCCGAGGAATTGCGCAAGCTGATCGAGTCAGGTGCGGAACTGAAACCCTCGCAAAGCGACGGCAATGCCGAAGGCGAGGGCATGTATCTCACGCAGCTCACCAACAAGCAGATGAGCGAGCTTGAGCAGATGCGCGAGCAGCTCGGCGAGATCGGTCCGATGACGGCGCAAGGCCGCCTGATGATCGCGCGCGGCAAACAGGACTCCTACTACGCCTACGACGAATGGGATTACGTGCTCGGCGACTATCGCCGCAGCTGGTGCCGGCTGCGCGAGATGCAACTCTCCGGCGACGACGGCGATTTTTACGCCAACACGCTGCTCAAGTACTCCGACCTGCTGCCGGTGATCCGCCGCAACTTCCAGCGTATTCGGCCGGCGTCGTACCGCATGGTACGCGGACTCGAAGACGGCGAGGAAATCGATATCGATCGTACCATCGAGTCGCGCGTGGCGCGGCGGATGGGCGAAGTTCCCGACGGGCGCGTATATAAGGCGCGCAAGAAAGAAGCGCGCGACGTCGCGACGCTGTTCCTGCTCGATATGTCGGCCTCGACCGATGAGCCGATCCATCGCGAGCCCCGCAGCTACGCCGAGGATGACGACACCGCCGATGATTGGATGAAAGCGTGGCAGCGCCGGCCGCAGAATTCACAGCGCCCGCGCCGCATCATCGACGTGAACAAGGAAGCGCTCGTGATCATGGCGCAATCGCTCGAGGAGCTCGGCGATTCGTACGCGATCATGGGCTTCTCAGGCCACGGCCGCGACAATGTCGAGTTCTACGTAATTAAGGAATTCGACCAGGAGCTGTCCGACGAAGTGAAGGCCCGAGTCGGCGCTGTCGAGCCGAAGCGCTCGACGCGGATGGGCGCGGCGATTCGCCACGTGCGCGAGAAATTCAAGGATGTTTCATCGCGGGCCAAGCACGTGATCCTGCTGAGCGACGGCTTCCCGCAGGACTTCGACTACGGCCACGATCGACGCTCGAACGCCTACGGCATCCAGGACACGATGGTCGCGCTGAAGGAGCTCGAGCTGGCGGGCGTAATGCCGTTCTGTATCACGGTCGACAAGACCGGCCACGACTACCTGCGCCAGATGTGCCAGTCGTCGCGGTACCTGGTGATCGACGATATCGCCTCGCTGCCGCGCCAATTGCCGAAGGTCTACGAGCAAGTCGTCCGCTGGTAGCAGGTCCTTCGGCACGAACGCTCGCGCGTTAGCAAGGGGATCAGAAAAAAGGAAGGCGCGCAGCGCTTCCTCTTTCCTGATGCGGCGCTCGGCGGTCGACGGACCCTCGATTGACGGAGACCCACAGCCTATCCCGTGTGCGGCTTCCGCCTGCGGCGTCAGCCGCGGGCGAGGTTATTCACGGCTTCGCCGCACAGTGGCAGAGGCTCCGGGGGTTATTCGGTAATCCGCAGATCGTGGCCGGTCATTTCGGATGGCTTCTTAACACCCAACATCGCGAGAAGCGTGGGCGCTACGTCTGACAGGGTGCCGCCGTCCTTGAGGTGTCCTTTGAACTTCGGATCGTAAAGAATCAGCGGAACTGGATTGGTTGTATGCGCAGTATGCGGCTGGCCAGTCGCTGGATCGGCCATGAACTCCGCGTTGCCGTGATCGGCGGTGATCAGCGCTACGCCGCCGCGCTTTTCGAGCGCATCGATCACGATTCCGAGCGCGATGTCGCTGGTCTCGACCGCCTTCACGGTCGCGTCGTACATGCCGGTATGGCCGACCATGTCTGGATTGGCGAAGTTCATGACGACGACGCCGAAGCGTCCCGACGCGATCTCCTCGGCGGCGCGCTTTGCGATTTCGATCGCGCGCATCGTCGGCTCGAGGTCGTAGGTCGCGACCTTCGCTGACGGAATGAGTACGCGCTCTTCGAGCGGAAACGGTTTCTCGACACCGCCGTTCAGAAAATACGTGACGTGAGCGTACTTCTCAGTCTCAGCGACGCGCAGGTTGCTGATCCCGTCGTGTGCGAGAACCTCGGCGAGAGTATTGCGGATATCCTCGGGACCGAACGCGAGCGGCAATCCAAATGATCGGTCATATTCGGTCAGACACACGTAACCGATTTTGGGCACTCGCGAACGCTTGAAGCCCTTGAAGTCGGCGAGCGCAATTGCTGACGTAAGCTCGCGCGCGCGATCGGCGCGGAAGTTGTAGCACACGACCTGATCGCCGTCCTGCATCGGCGACGGCGCGCCGATCACGTGAGGCTCAACGAATTCGTCACCCTTGTCAGCGGCGTATGATTTCTCAACCGCCTCGCGCGCCGACGCCGCCGCGATTCCATCCGCCTCGACGATTGCGCGCCACGCGCGTTCGACGCGATCCCATCGCTTATCGCGATCCATCGCGTAGTAGCGTCCGCTCACCGTCGCGATTCGGCCGCATCCGATTTGCTTCAGCTTGGCCTCGGTCGCGTCGATGAACGGCAGCGCCGAGCGGGGAGGCTTGTCGCGCCCGTCGAGCACTGCGTGAACAGCGATCTTCTGAAGTCCCTCGCGCGCCGCGAGTTCGAGCAGCGCGAACATGTGATCGATATGGCTATGGACGCTGCCGTCGGACAGAAGGCCCCATACGTGGAGCGTCTTGCCGGCGGACTGAGCGGCGCGAATCGCGGCGAGCAAAACCTCGTTGCGCGCGAAGGCTCCCGTCTCGATCGCCTTGGTGATGCGCATCACGTCCTGGTAGATGACGCGGCCCGAGCCGATCGTCAGGTGACCGACTTCGGAGTTGCCCATGATTCCGGGCGGCAGTCCGACCGCCTCGCCCGAGGCGTCGATTCCGCTATGCGCCTGCGTTGCCCACAGGCGATTCATCACGGGCGTTTTCGCATTCGCGATCGCGTTGGACTCGAGCGCATCGCGCAGGCCCCATCCGTCAAAAATGATCAGCGCAGCAACCGGTGGACGCGCGCTCATCAAGCCTTACCGCCGCGCTTGAACACGCTGGTGCCGGGATACTTCGCCTCTGTGCCGAGCTCTTCCTCGATCCGAAGCAGCCGGTTGTACTTCGCGATTCGCTCGCTGCGACTCATTGAGCCGGTCTTGATTTGTCCGACGCCAGTCGCGACGGCGAGGTCGGCGATCGTCGTGTCCTCGGTTTCGCCCGAGCGGTGCGAGATCACCGATGTGTATCCCGCCTTGCGCGCGATCTCGATCGCGGTGAGCGTCTCGCTGAGAGTGCCGATCTGGTTGACCTTGATCAGGATCGAGTTGGCGACATGCTCCTTGATCCCGCGCTCGAGCCGCTTCGGATTGGTGACGAAGATGTCGTCGCCGACCAGTTGCGTCGATGCGCCGAGCGCGCTGGTCAGCTCCTGCCATCCGTCCCAATCGTCCTCGGCGAGACCGTCTTCGATCGAGATGATCGGGTACTTCTTGAGCCACGCCGCATAGAACTCCACCATCTGCGCCGCGTCGTGAGTGCTCTTGTCCGAACGCGAGAAAACGTAGTTGCCGCCGTCGAAGAACTCGGATGACGCCGGGTCAAGCGCGATTGACATGTCGACACCGGGTCTGTAGCCGGCGTTGCCAATCGACTGGAGAATCAGCTCGATCGGCTCCTCGTTGTTCTTGAGGCTGGGAGCATAGCCGCCTTCGTCGCCGACGTTGGTCGAATGCCCGAGTTTTTTCAGCAGGCTGCCGAGCGCGTGGAAAACCTCGGAGCCCATCCTGATTGCCTCGGCGAAAGTCGGCGCGCCATGCGGCACGATCATGTACTCCTGCATATCGACGCTGGAGTCGGCGTGGCTGCCGCCGTTAAGCACGTTCATCATCGGCACGGGCAGGATGTGTCCGCCCGGATTGAGATGACGATAGAGCGGCACGCCTTTCGCCGCCGCAGCCCCATGCGCCGCGGCGAGCGACACACCCAGGATCGCATTGGCACCCAGCTTGGATTTGTTCTCGGTGCCGTCGAGCGCGAGCAGCGTGTTGTCGAGCTCGGCCTGCGCGGCGGCGTCGGCGCCCTTGAGTTTCGGCGCGATGACCGTGTTCACGTTAGCGACGGCCTTGCGCACGCCCTTGCCGCCGTAGCGTTTCTTGTCACCGTCGCGCAGCTCGAGTGCCTCGTGCACTCCGGTCGATGCGCCCGAAGGAACGGCGGCGCGTCCGAGCACGCCGCCGACGAGGAGCACATCAACTTCAATCGTGGGATTACCGCGAGAGTCGAGAATCTCCCGCGCCTTGATTTCGGCAATTTCCGCCTTTGCTGCCATCGATCCGCCTCTTCGAGGGTAAATGAAAAGGGCATTCTAAGGCGAATCGCATATGAAGTCACGGTCGCTGCGGCTTCATGGGCGAAGCATTGCGGCTCGGTGTGGCTTACCTTTCCACCGCCATCGCGCTCCTTGCTGCGGCAAGCTACAGCCGACTCGCTACGGCTTCTGGTGCGGATTCCCGAGGTACGGAAACTGGCGCAGCGTGTCGGTATGCGGCTTGAGACCGGTTGGTGGACATTGGCTCTTGGTTAAAAATGCAATCCGATAGTTAATCACGTCGTCGGTGAACACACGTCCGTTCGGATATTGCGCGGGCTGCGACGGATCGAAAGTGAGGACATCTGGAAGGGTGCCTTCCTTGTCGATCGCCGCGATCGCCTCGTCGCGCGTGTAGTTGCCGGTGTGACCCATCAGATGGACGAACTGATCGAGCCATCGCTTGCGATCATTCACAGGCTCGCTGGCGTTGTACTCTAGCTTGGTATCGTCGGTATTGAAGAAGCTGCTGACACTCGGATGGCCCGCGCGATCGACGTGAAGCAGTTGACCGTTCTGGCGCACGCTGCATCGTCCCCAGATGTGAAGCTTGGCCTTGGCCGCGAGCTCGCTCGTCGGCAGCTCGACCGCAGTCGAGAACACGTTCGCCGTGGTGTTTGAATCGACGCCCGTCCAGGGCGATTTGCCGCCGAGATGAGGCTCGGTGAAATTGCGCTTGCCGCGGGTATCGAACAGGTTCTTGATTCCGTCGAAATCGAAGAAGAACGCGTCACTGCGGCTGCCGGCGAAAAATTTGTAGCCGCCTGCGGTGACGATATTCGGCGGCAGGTTGAAAGAAACCTCGGCGCCGGTCACGACGCGCGTTCCCACCGCTTCCGGCGAGCGCGAGTCGGAACCTTTCGCGACAAAAACGTCGAAAGTCTGGCGCCCCGCGTTAGGTTTCGAAAACACGTAGCTGATGGCGAGGTCTGTGAGATAGTCGCCATCGGTGTCGATATTGACCCGATAGATAGCGTCGGGATGGAGCGCATCGGCGGTTGGATTCGCATTGAGAATTATCGCGGTGCGGTTGGGATCGGTGGGCGACTGGAAGGCGTAGAGGTCGCAGAGATCGAGCCGCTGATCGCCCAGCGGCGGGCCGAGACTTAGTCCGGTAAAATGGTTCGACATGCCCTTGTCTCCCGCGCGGATGTAAATCTGCTCTCAACGTAGCGCGGTGGCGGCTTAGTGCAAAATTGATTTTGCCGTCACGACCACTGGCCGAGATAGCGCACCGGGATCGGCGTTTCGAGGACTTCGGTGCCGCGGCGATGCACTCTGAATGCGCGCGCTTTTGGGCGCGATGAGACGGCTTCTTTTAATCGCGATCCGACGAAATGCAGAGCAACGCCGTCGTCCGCCGCGTAGGTCGATTTGAATCCGCGCGCCACGAGGCGGCGAAGAACGGCTCGGCGCGCTGGCTCGCCATCGTAATGCGGGCAGCATGCGCCGCGGATGAAGCCGAGGCCCTCGTTGAGTGCGCGATAGGGCATGCCGAATGAATCGGTGAGGCCATCCTCGAACCAGCAGATCGCGCCCGCGCTGATTCCGGTCATCACGACGCCGCTGTGCCATGCCGCGCGCAGGATTCGATCGAGGCGGTGCAGACGCCATATCGCGAGCGCATTCGCGGTCGAGCCTCCTCCGACGTAGATGACATCCTGCTCGAGGAGGAAGGCGCGCAGATCGCGGACCGTGCGCTCGAAGAATCGCAGGTGCGTCGCGTCGGCGCGCGAAGGCGAAAACGCCTCGTGGAAGCGGCGCACGTAGGTATCGCTATCGCCGCTGGCGGTGCCGAGAAAGCATACGCGCGGGCGCTTACGCCGCCGCGCCAGGCCGAGGACAAAATCATCCAGGAGCGGATTCTCGGGCTCCATCGAAAACCCGCCACCTCCCATGGCGACAATGTGCGATTCAGGCATGACTAGTAGTTACATAATCGACGACCATTCTGGAATCCCTCTCCCTGGTCAGGGATAGGGACTCCAGAAGACCGGAGTGTCGTCAAGATACCCTGCGGACTACACTGCGCCTGACTCTCGCAGTTCGCCGATTTCTTCCCAGGAGTAGCCGAGCTCGAGCAGGACCTCCTCTGTGTTCTGACCGTGCTCCGGCGCTGCCTGCGCCTCGGATGGCACTTCACCGTTTACCGTAACAGGAGTGCCGGTCACCAGCACTTTGCCCGCGACCGGATGGTCGAGCGGCAGCAGGTAGCCGTTGGCGCGGGCCTGTTCGCTTTTCAGGATTGACCGGTAGTCAACGACCTCGGTCACGAGGATGTCGGCGTCGTTGAGCTCCTTGAGCCATTCGGCCGTCGTCTTCGTGGGGAAGATTTCGTCGAGCACGGCCTGGATCTTTTCGCCATGAAAATTACGCACGACGTTGTCGCTGTAGGCGGGATCTTTCTCGAGATGCTGGATGCCCATGATTTTGCAGAATGTTGGCCAGCGTTTTTCATCGACGCCCGCGATACAGATGTGCCCGTCCCTGGTGCGATATGCGCCCCATACGCCATGCAGGAACTGATGCCCGCGGCCGGCGCGCTCGGGCTCTTCGCCCGTGATTGACGTGTAGTTAATTTCCATTCCCTGCATCGCGATCATCGTGCCGTAAATCGAGACGTCGACGCGCTGACCCTGTCCGGTGCGCTCGCGCGCAAAGAGTGCGGCGAGGATTCCTGACGCGAGGCTGAGACCGCCCGAATGATCGGCGACGAGGATTCCGGCCGCGAGGGGCGGGTCCGACGGCATCCCGGTTTTCGCCATCAGCCCACTTGCCGCCTGCGCGAGTGTGTCGCGGCTCGGACGTGTGACCCATGGTCCTTTGGGGCCCCACGAGCTGCCCTGCGCATAGACGATTTTGGGATTCAGCTTGCGCGCGTCCTCGTAGCCGAGGCCCAGGCGATCGAGAACGCCGGGACGGTAGTTGGTGACGAGCACGTCGTAGGATTTGATCATACGGCGCACCATCTCGATCGCCGCCGGCTTCTTCAGATCTGCAGTGATACTGCGCTTGCCGCGGTTCATCGCGATGAAGTAGTGCGAAACGGTTGCGTTCTTGACCTCGGGGCCGCCGATCAGCGAGGTGAGCATCCAGCGGCTGAGGTCGCCGGTTTCCTTGTTTTCGACCTTGACGACGTCGGCGCCCATGTCGGCCAGGAACAGCGACGCGAACGGCCCCTGGATTTCCTGTCCGATCTCGACGACCTTGATTCCTTCAAGTGGTTTGCTCATCGGCAGAGTCCCCTAAACGTTCGTTCAATGGCAGTGCGATGCGTGCCGATTATCGTTCTGATCGGCAAAAAATCTCAAGCCCGATCGGCCCTGCGACTGATAACTCATATTCGAACAAGGGCGGATCGGTTCCCCTTCCCGCACGGAAGGGAAGGTTGTGATGCCCCTCGACTGGCTGAATTCGCGAAGCGGTTAGCTTCAAATGAGGTGCTCGATTACGTCGAGGGCGAGCGGATGCCATTGGCCCTCGAATTCGAGGACTTGGATTGACCCTAGTTCGACGTTGGGTTGCGCGCCGGTTAGGCGGCGGACGATTTGTCTGATAACGCCGCGATGCGCGACGACCAGCGCGTGACTGGCTGTGGAGTTCGTTTCCACTCGCCAATGCGCGAGCATCTGATCGACGCCGCGATCGACGCGTTCGGCGAATGCAGTACGGCTTTCACCGCCGGGATACGTGTACGTCGGCGCAAGGCGATCGGCGTTCCATTGTGCGTAGTCTTGGGGATAGCGCTCGCAGATCTCCTCGGCGGTTAGCCCTTCGAACCTGCCGAAGTGGACTTCTGCAAAATCGTTGATCGTGACGATCGTTGCGGGGTCGCCGCCGACGATTCGCGCGCCTTCGATCGCGCGGATAAGGGGGCTTGCGAAAACGTGATCGAACCGCGCGGGGCCGTGGCGGCGGATGATCTCATCGCGGGCGGCGCGCAATTGCTGGCGGCCAAGGTCTGACAATGCGACGTCGGTGCGGCCGTGATAGCGGATGCTCGATTCGCCCTCGGTCTCGCCGTGGCGGACGAGGATTAGCCGCGAGCGCTGCGTGGCCGTGGTCATCGCGTCAGTCGCAAAGCGGATTCATCACGAGCCCGGTGAGCAGCTTGGGAAAAAAGTAGGTCGACTTCTGCGGCATCGTCGCGCCCGCGAGGCTCACCCGCTCGACGTCATCGATGGTCGGCGGATTCATGAGGAACGCGCCGTCGGCGCGACCTTCAGCGACGGCAGCGTATGCGCCCGCGGAATCGATCGTGTACTCGATGTTCCCGCCTTTGCGGACCTCGTCGGCCTTGATGCCGAAAATCCGATCGAACACGAGCGCATGCAGGATCGATACGTCGAGTTCGCGCACCTCGCGCGGAGCATCGGGCAGGGCGGCATCTAGCGCGGCGCGATCGCGAAGGGCGAGAAGAAAATTGCCGGCGCCTTTGAGGGCGACGGCGAGTCCGCCGTGTCCGCGCCGCGCAAGATTCGCGAGCAGCTCGCGAGAGTCGGAGATCCTCGTTACCTCGAAGATCTCTTTCGCGCGTGTTTCGAACGACGCCAGCGCCGATGGATCGAGCGCTTTCACCACGCGATGCGTCGGCAAGATCACGAGCCCCGGGTCGTTGCACGATACTAGCGTCATCAACGTGAAGTCGTAGGGACGCGTTCCGCTCGCCTGCTCGCCAGCACGGCGCGCGCGCTGATAGTTGAGCGCCGTCTCGTAGCGATGGTGCCCGTCGGCGATCAGCACGAGCGGCTTCTCCAGCGCCCGTTGAAGCGTCGCGATCTCAGTGGCGCCATCGATAACGCGCAGCTCGTTGTCGATTCCGAGATCGTCGCGCACCGAAAACAGGGGAGCGCGCGCTTTGACTGATTCGCCGAGCTGCTCCAATTCAGCATGATTTCCCGTGTAGAGCCCGAAAATCGAACTGGTGTTGGTTTCGATCATGGTCAGCAGGCGCAGCCGATCTTCCTTGGCGGCAGGAAACGTCCGCTCATGCGGAAGCACTCGCCCCTGGCCGAATTCCTCGAGGCGAAAGCGCAGCACGTAGCCGGTGCGCGTGAAGCGACCTCCGGCGTGCTCGAAGCGCTGCGTGTACTGGTAAATGGAGGCCCGCTCGGGACGCGACAGCACCCCCGTGCGGATCCATTGGTCGAGGGTCGTCTTCGCGGAGCTATAGCGATCGGCCTCGCGGCCGTATTCGAGCCGGATAATGTTGTAGGGGCTGCGATCGTAGAGCTCGTTCTGCCGCTCGGTGCCGATAAGGTCGTAGGGCGGGGCGACGAGCTTCGTCAGATCGCCGGCAATTTTCGGATTGAAGAGGAAGCCGCGGAAAGGCTCGACGCGGGCTTGAGCCGCGCTCACTTAAGCGCCTCGCCGGCAAGCACCGCGGCGATCTCGGTTTCAGAAATCACGCCCGGTCGCAGAATCTGCCAATCATCTTCGCTCAGCACCACCACCGTGCTCGGCCGCATCGCCATCAACTTTCCACCTTCGAGATAAACTTTAACTTTGTCGCCGAACGCGGCGCGCGCCTCGTCGAGCGTCGTGGCTGGCGTCTGCCCGGAGAGGTTCGCGCTGGTCGCGGTTATCGGATGCCCAAGGCCAGCCGCGAGCGTGCGCGCCACCGGGTTCGGCGAGACGCGGACCGACACGCCTTCCGGACTGCATAGCTCGGGCGCAAAGTCGTCGCGCGGTTGCATCACGATCGTGAGCGGACCCGGCCAGAAAGCATCGGCCAGCCGGCGCGCCAGCGGATGAATCTCGTGAAAGATCGAGAACGCCATCGTGGCGTCCGCCGCGATTAGTCCGACCGGGCGATCCTTGTCGCGGCCCTTTACCTCGAAGAGCCGCCGCAGGCCTTCCTTGGAATACGGATCCGCGCCGAGACCGTAGAATGTTTCGGTGGGATAGACGACCAACTCGCTCGCGTGCAGCGCCGCGATTCCATCATCGAGCGTGAATGGTTGTTGCGAAGCGCCGTCATTCGACGCCGTGTCTTTCAGCCGTTTGGACAAATCTGAAACTTAGACCTCAGGATAATTATACCGATCCTGAAGTCGCAGGCATCCGGGAAAGTGCGCGCCGGGCGATATCGTGGCGAAAGTATCGGCCCTCGAATTCGATCATGTCGGCGGCTTCGTAGGCAGCCGCGACGGCGCTTTTGAGCTCCGGCGCCATCGCGGTCACCGCCAGCACGCGCCCGCCATTGGTCACTAGCACGCCGTCCTTGAGCGCCGTACCTGCGTGAAAGACCTTGACGCGAATCTTGTTCATCGCCCATCGGACTTTGGCATCCGAAGCCGCGATGCCATCGATCTTATCGATACCAACTATAGGCAGGCCCTTCTTGTATTCGCCCGGATAGCCGCCGGAGGCCATCACGATCGTTGCGGCGCTGCGCGGCGACAGGCCCACGTTGGCTTTGCTTACGTTGCCGCCGGCGGCGGCGAGCAGAGCCTGCGCAAGGTCACCCTCGAAACGCATCATGAGCGCCTCGCACTCGGGATCGCCGAAGCGCGCGTTGTACTCGATGACGTTGATTTTATCGCCGTCGATCATGAGGCCGACGAACAGCACGCCACGATACGGCGTGCCGCGCGTTTTCATCTCGGACAGAGTGGGGCGCACGATCTCGCGCATGATGCGCTCTTCCATGTCGGCGCCGAATTGTGGCACGGGCGAGTAAGCGCCCATCCCGCCCGTGTTCGGGCCCTGGTCGTCGTCAAAGATTGGCTTGTGATCCTGCGCCGTGCCGAGCGCGATCGCATTCTCGCCGTCGCACAGCGCGAAGAATGAAAGCTCCTCGCCGGTGAGCAGCTCTTCGATCACGATGCGATCGCCGGCCGCGCCGAACCTGTGTGATTCGATCGCCTCGATGATCGCCGTGTGAGCAGTCTCCACGTCGCGGCATACCGTCACGCCTTTTCCGAGCGCGAGGCCGTCGGCCTTAACGACGATTCGGCCGCCGCGCGCGCTCGCGTAGTCGCGCGCCGCACGCGCATCGTCGAAGACCGCGAAATCGCCGGTCGGAACACCGGCGGCGCGCATCACGGTTTTTGCGAATGACTTGCTGCTCTCGAGCTGCGTGGCGGCGCGCGTCGGGCCGAAGATCTTGAGCCCGGTGCGCGTGAACTCGTCGACGATTCCCGCTGCCAGCGGGTCTTCGGGGCCGACAATCGTGAGATCGACTTTTTTTTCGTTTGCGAACGAAATCAGGGCGGGGATGTCTGTTGGCGCGATTCCGACCGGTTCGGCAATCTGATCGATGCCAGGATTTCCGCTGGCGCAAAAAATCTTCCAGACCGATTCGCTCTGATGGAGCCGCCATACGAGCGCGTGCTCGCGGCCGCCGTTGCCGACTACGAGGACGCGCATGACTCAGTGGCGGAAATGCCGCACGCCCGTGAATACCATCGCAAGGCCATACTTGTCCGCAGCCGCGATTACCTCATCGTCGCGCACGGCACCGCCGGGCTGCGCGATCGCGGTGGCTCCCGCTTCGGCCGCGAGCGTCGGGCCGTCGGGGAAGGGAAACAGCGCCTCGGAAACCAGCACCGAACCTTGAAGTGATACGTGAAGTCTCGCGGCCTTCTCGCGGGCGGCATAGACCGGGTCGATACGCGAGGTCGCGCCGCCGCCGACGCCGAGTGTGCGGTCGGGCGCGGCGAAGACGATCGCGTTGGACTTCACGTGCTTGCAGACCTTGATTCCAAATTCGAGCGCCCGGTACTCGGCCTCGGTCGGCTTGCGCGCGGTGACGACTTTGCCCTGGCGCGGATCCTCGATCGAGAGGTCGGGTGTCTGGACCAACAAACCGCCGACAATTTTTTTGAGATCCAGCTCGCCGCGCGGAACGGCATCGGGATGAAAGCGCATCACGCGGCGATTCTTTTTCTTGCGGAGATATTCGAGCACTTGTTGAGGATACTCGGGGCCGATCAACACCTCGGTGAAGAGCTCGTCAACGGCGCGCGCGAACTCCAAATCCCACGGGCGGTTCGTGATGATAATTCCGCCGAACGGCGAATCGGGATCGGTCGCGTATGCCTTGTCCCAGGCCTCCTTGAGCGTCGCGCCGAGCCCGACGCCGCAGGGCGTGTTGTGCTTCAAAATCGCGACGACGGCCTGCTGCTCGGTGCCAAACTCGAGCATCAGGTTCACAGCCGAGCTGATGTCGAAGACGTTGTTGAACGACAGCTCCTTGCCGTGGAGCTGCTCGGCGATTTTCAGGAAGTTGCCGTAGAGCGCGCCCGCCTGGTGCGGATTCTCGCCGTAACGCAGCGGCTGTTCCCGCTCGAGCGAGAGGCTGAATGTCTCGCCGAGTGCGGAAGGCTCATGAGGATGGGCATGCCTCCCGAGCCAGTTGGAGATCGCCGCGTCATAGGCGGCGACTCGGGAAAATGCCTTTCTCGCGAGGCGCCATCGCGTGGCGTGGCTAATCGAACCGCCGTGCTCGCGGAGCTCCTCGGCGATAACGGCGTAGTCGGCGGGATCGACGACGATCGCTACGTCTTCGTAATTCTTGGCCGCGGCGCGCACCAGCGTCGGACCGCCGATATCGATGTTCTCGATCGCATCTTCAAGCGATACATCAGCTTTCGCGACGGTCTTTTCGAACGGATAAAAGTTCACGACCACGAGGTCGATCGGCTCGATGCCGTGCTGGTTCATCTGACGAGCGTGGCTCTCGAGGTCCCGGCGACCGAGGATTCCGCCGTGAATCTTGGGATGAAGCGTCTTCACGCGGCCGTCGAGCATCTCGGGAAAGCCGGTGAAGTCCTCGACCGATTTTACGACGACGCCGACCGCTTCGAGCGCGGCCTTGGTGCCGCCGGTCGAAAGCATCTCGACGCCGTGATGCGAGAGCTCGCGCGCCAATTCCGCGAGACCATTCTTGTCGGAAACGCCCAGCAGCGCGCGCCTGATTTTTACCCTGTTCGTGCCCATCCTTACCCCGGCCCTATCCCCGGCAGATGCGCGGCACCCGCCTGCCCACCGTGCACAGCATCTCGTAGGAGATCGTCTGCGCGAGGCGCGCGACATCATTGACACTGATCATGGCCTCGCCGGTGCCGCCCCACAAGATGACCTCGTCGCCGACGCTCGCACCCGGCACGTCGGTCAAATCGATCGTGGTCAGATCCATCGAGACCGCTCCCACCACCGGCGCGCGTGTGCCCCGCACCAGGACTTCGCCACCATGCTGGAGGCCGCGCCGGTAGCCGTCGGCATAGCCGACCGGCATCACGCCGATGAGGCTCTCGCGCGGTGCGACGAAGGTGTGGCCGTAACCGACGCCGCTGCCCGCCGGGACGCGCTTGGTCTGCATCACGCGGGTCTTGAACGTCATCACCGGCATCAGCTCGACGCGCTCGCGCACCGCGGCGACGGGCGGCAGGCCATAAATCGCGAGACCCGGACGCGAGAGGTTGTAGTGCGAGTCGTGGCGCAGCACGAGCGCGGCGGAATTATCGACATGAACGATCGGCGGGTTGATTCCCGCTCTTCCGATTGTTTCGAGCGCCTCGCGAAAGACCGTCATCTGCGCGTCGGTAATCGGACTCGAAGGATCGCCGGCATTCGCGAGCAGGGTGCATACGCCTTCGAGGATCAGCGAGTCAGCCGTCGCGAGCGCGTCGAGGGCGGCAGGCAGATCGCCCGGCAGAATACCGAGACGGGTCGCGCCGCTGTCGATTTTGAAGTGAATCGGGAAGCGTGTGCGGCCCATCGCCCGCGCGGCGGAGTTGAGCGGCTCGATCAGCCCCGGATCGAAGACGAAGGGCGTGATATCGAGCGCGACGACCTCGCGCGCCTGTTCGGCGAAGAATCCCGCCTGAAGACAAATTCGCGATTCGACCCCGGCGCTGCGCAGCTCGCGCGCCTCGTCGAGGGTCGCAACGCCGAAATGTTTGCATCCTTCGGCCGCGAGCGTTCGCGAAACGTTGATCGCGCCATGGCCATAAGCGTCGGCCTTGACGACGACCATCAGATCGCCACCCTGCGCGATTCGCTTCAGCGCATGGTAGTTGGACCTCAACGCCCCGAGATCGATCTCGGCTATCGTCGGGCGCTGCTTTTCGAACGTCATCAACCGCCCAGGAACCGCTCTTGATGGGAGCGTGCTCAACTAACCACTCGCGCTTTGGACAGTCAATCAGGGCGCGCTAATCCGAGAAAAAATCCTACTGGGGCATTCGCCATAACTCTGCACGAACGACATCCTGTTTGCCATGTGGGTAACCGGGGTGGGGGCGGAGTGGCGACTATGAAGAGCGTCATTATCACCGGTGGCAACAGCGGCCTCGGCTTCGAGTGCGCACGCGCGCTCGTCGAGACTCGCGAATGGTATGTGATCGTCGCGTGCCGCGATCCGGAGCGCGGTCGCGAGGCGATCAAGCGCCTCTACGCGCGCAGTTGGTACAAGCCGATGGAGGCGATGGTGCTCGATTTGGGGTCGATGGCCTCGATCCGCACCTTCGCCGCGAACTACGCGGCGCGCGGCGATTTGCCGCCGCTGGGCGCGTTGGTGTGCAACGCGGGCACGCAGGTGGTTGCCAAGCGCACCCAAACCGCTGACGGATTCGAAACGACGTTCGGCGTGAATCATCTCGGCCACTTCCTGCTCGCAAATCTGATGCTTCGGCAGATGGAGCCGCAGGCGCGAATTATCTTCGTGAGCAGTGGCACGCACGATCCTTCGCAAACCACCGGGATGCCCGCGCCGCGCCTGCTGACCGCGCGAGAGCTTGCCTACCCGGAACGCAACGCTGAGACGATGCGCGAATCGCCGGGGCAATTCGGACGCCGCGCTTATACAACGTCGAAGCTATGCAACGTGATGTGCACATACGAAATGTCCCGCCGCCTGCGCCTCGAAGAATCGAATCTGCAAGGCATCACCGTCAATGCGTTCGACCCGGGCCTGATGCCGGCGACCGGGCTCGCGCGCGACTACAGCGGCTTCATGCGTTTTGCGTGGAACTACGTGCTGCCGGTGCTGCGGCCATTCGTGCCGCACGTCAACAGCGTGCGCCATTCGGGAAAGGCGCTGGCAAGCCTCGTAACCGATCCGAAGCTTGAGCGCACGACCGCTAAATACTTCCAGGGCTACAAAGAAGAACCGTCATCGACAGAATCCTACGAGCGCGATAGGGCGGCCGCGCTATGGCAGCAGAGCGCTGAGCTGGTGCATCTGACGCGCGAAGAAACCCCGCTGCCGCTACCATCAGACAGCCGCGCTTCCGCCGCGTGAATGGTGCAGAGCTTGGTATAAACCTCCTGACTTGGCACGCTCACTTGCGCACCGAGCTCACTACTAATTTGCCAATTTCGCGGAGCATAGCTGTGCGCTTGGCTTCCGGGCCGGAGCATTGGGTGATGTAGGCCGCGATGACGATGGCCGGCTTGCCGACGGGCCAGAGCACGGCGATATCGTTGCTCGTATGCTGAAGATTCGAGCCGGTTTTGTCTGCTGCACGCCAGCCGTCAGGAAGGTTGGCGCGCAAGCGATCGAGACCGGAGCCATTCTCTTCCATCCAGAACGTCAGTTGGTCGCAAGACGGCTTCGAGAGCACATTGCCAAGCAGCACAGAATTCAGGTCATCCGCCATCGCCGCAGGCGAGGTTGTATCGCGCGGATCACCGGCCAGCGACTCATTGAGTGCCGTCTCCATCCTGTCGAGCCGGGTTACCTTATCCCCAATCGATCGGGAGAAAGTGGTAATGCCGGCCGGCCCGCCGATCGTTTCGAGCAGGAGATTCGCGGCGGTGTTGTCACTCCGAATTAAAGCGGCGTGACAAAGGGCGGCGATCGTCATTGTGCCACCGGCGTGTGACTCCGTTAGCGGCGAATTGAATATCAAAGGCATTGGAGGAATTTTGATGGTGCGGTCGAGCCGCTCTTCGTGGCGATCGACGCGCCGCAAAACTGCGGCCACGAGCAAGAACTTAAACGTGCTGCACATCGGGAATCGCTCGTCCTCGCGATATCCCGCGCGTTCGCCGCTACCGGTATCGAGAACGGCCACGCCGAGATGTCCGCCATTGATCCGCTCGAGTTTTGCTAGCTCCATCGGCAAGTAACCGAACCGTCCGGTAGAGGCACGCAGTACGCTGGGCAATGCCAGCGCGGAAATTACGATGAAACTCCGGCGGCTGAGCATGGGTTCAGGTTGATCGTGACCGACCGGTTGATGGGTTACGGCTGAATGCAAGATAGACTAAGTCTACGATGGATTCATGGGCCAGTTCGTAAACATTCAAGAAGCGACCCGCTTTTCCAATTTACTGAAGCGCGTCGAACTCGGCGAAGAAAGCATAATCGCGAGAGCAGGCAAGCCTGTTGCGCGGCTGGTGCCGTTTGAAAAGCGCTCTACCCGACGAAAACCTGGCTCGGCCAAAGGCCTCATTTTCAGCCACGACGAATTTGACGATCCTCTCCCGCCGGAGATCCAAAAACACTTCGAATAAGCCTTTGAGGGTGGGCAGCCGGGCAATTTTGACTGTCTTGCGGCGCGGCGATATAAAACGATCAGGCTGGGGGTGTGTGCATCGCACACTGAGAGCTCTCGCGCGAGAGGACCCCTCGAACCTGATCCGGGTCATGCCGGCGTAGGGAAGCCGTCGATACCCGCTATGGCGGGACGTTCGCGGTCCCGCTCAACGCCGCTTCCCGGCGCAGGAAGCGGCGTTTCAATGTCTGAAGCATCCGAAATTACGATTACGCTCAATGGCGATCCCTTTAAGCTCGGTGGCGAGGTCTCAGTCGCGCAATTGGTGGAACTCCTCAAGATGAAGCCGAACCGGGTCGCCGTCGAAATCAATCGCGACGTGATTCCCAAGGCGCGCTATGCCGAGACGATCGTTCGCGCCGGCGACATCGTCGAAGTGATAAACTTTGTAGGTGGCGGTTGAACGCCTCGGGCGCGCAAATCGTCAACATCAGTAGGTGAAACATGCAGGACACTCCACTCGAGCTCGGCGGCAAGCAGTTCCGCTCGCGTCTGATCGTCGGTACCGGCAAATACAAGGATTTCGCTGAGACGCGTAGCGCGATCGAGGCCAGCGGAGCCGAGATCGTCACCGTCGCCGTGCGCCGCGTGAACATCACGGATCGCAACAAGGAAAATCTGCTCGACTACCTCGATCCACGCCGCTATCAGATTCTGCCCAACACCGCGGGATGCTACACCGCCGACGAGGCGATTCGGACCTGCCGCCTCGCGCGCGAGGTCGGAGTCGGTGACATGGTGAAGCTCGAAGTTATCGGCGACCAGGCGACGCTGTTTCCCGACGTATCGGCGACGATCGAGGCCGCCAAGGTGCTGGTCAAAGAAGGCTTCAAGGTGATGCCGTATATCACCGACGATCCGGTGACCTGTCTCAAGCTGCAGGAAATCGGATGTATCGCGGTGATGCCGCTGGCGGCGCCGATCGGCTCGGGCCTGGGTATCCGCAATCCCTACAACATCGCGATTATCATCGAACAAGCGAAGGTGCCGGTGATTGTCGATGCGGGCGTGGGCACTGCCTCGGATGCGGCGAAGGCGATGGAGCTCGGATGCGACGGCGTGCTGATGAACTCGGCGATCGCGGGCGCGAAGGATCCGATCGCGATGGCGCGCGCGATGAACCTCGCCATCGAAGCGGGTCGCCTGGCGTACCTCGCGGGCCGCATCGAGCGCCGCCTGTATGCGACCGCCTCGAGCCCGATGACTGGCTTGCTCGAGTGATTCGTGCGCGCAGACTTTCGACTTTACATCATTACCGATCGCAAGCTTGTTCGCGATGGCGATTTGGCCGGCGCTTGCGAAGCCGTGCTGGCGGCGGCCTCTGAGGTTGCGCCGCGCGGAGCGGTTGCGATCCAGCTTCGCGAGAAAGATCTCGACGCGCGGCCACTATACGAACTTGCGATTGCCTTGCGCGCCCTGTGTTCAAGTTATGGCGCGCCGCTTCTGATCAATGAACGAATCGATGTTGCGCTCGCTGCCGATGCCGACGGAGTGCATCTGCCATTCGATTCGGTCGGTGCGAACCAGGCGCGCAAGTTGCTCGGTCCGAATCGATTGATCGGCTCCTCGACGCATTCACCGCCCGATGTCGCTGGCGCGGCGCGCGAGGGCGCTGACTTTGTCGTCTTCGGTCCCGTCTTCGATCCAATTTCGAAAGATATTGCCGCGCCCGCGTGGGGACCCAGCGGACTTCGCGCCGCCTGTGCCGCGGCGCAAGTACCGGTATTTGCTCTCGGCGGAATCACGCCCGAGCGGATCGCCGAACTCTACGCTTCATCGGATGTTTTCGCGTCGCCGGCGGGAGCTGCCGCGATCGGTTCGATCTTTCAGACGAGTGATATCGCTGCCGCAACTACTTCGATGCTGCGGGCGCTGATGCGTTCTTAGCTACGGCACTTGCGGCGTCGAGCAGCACTTCAGGCTTGGGCAGTTCACGATAGTACGGCGAGGTGAATATCCATCGCACGACTGCGTCACGATCGACGATCACAAAAGCCGGAATCGCGTTGTCGGGCTCGCCGTCGCGATGCGTTTGCACGAGGCCGAGCGGTTTGAGAATCGATTCCGACGTGTCGGACAAAAGCGGAATTGAAGTCTTCAGATAGCCGGCGAGATACTTGGATCGTTCGACCGGATCGGCGCTCAACGCGACTGTCGCGACGTGCGTGCGCTCGAAGTCGCTCTGCTTTCGCGTGAGCTGTGCCAGCTCAAAGCGCGAGAACGGACAGAAGTCGCCGCGATATATGTAGATGAGCGTCGCGTCCGCGCCTGGTGCTCCCGGACCTTGAATCGTCTTCCCATTTTGGTCGAGCAATGAAAACGTGGGGAAGCGATGTTCAATCTGCAACGCGAGCTTGAATGGCGGATTCATCGTGCCGCGCAGGAGGTAGCTGATGAATCTGCCGCCGCCCACTCCGACCGCGAGGCAAGTCAGGAACGCGAACATCGCAAAGCCAAGCTTTGCGTGCGGCGAATACATCCCGAGCGCAACCCGCACCGCGATTAATGCGATCACCAGCGCGGCGCCGAGCAGCGCGAAGGCGGGCCACGGAATGCGATCGTAAATTCCCAGCGCGGGCGACGACCAGAACGAGATCAAGACAAATTCGTAAAGCCCGAAACCCGTCGCGATGAGCAAGAGCGCCGCGATCGCCCGCCCGAGCTGGAACGGCGGCGGCAACCAGAACTCTTCCGTCTCGTCCAGCTCATCGGCTTCGGAGCGATCGCGTTCGCGATCCGCTGCGCTTATTGATTCAGCATCAGCGATTTGAGGTCCTCCAGTTCGATCAGATCGACGTCCGCCGCTTTCCACCGGTCGAAAAAATCCACCGTCTTGCCGCTCATCACGGCGATCGCGTCGCTGACCACGTGCAGTTTCGGCCCAAGGCCGACGAGCTCGCGAATCGCCCGATCGACGCAAGTCTCCTGGTAGACGCCGTACACGACGATGTCCTTGAAGGGCTGCAGCACGAGCCGCAGGATCGTGTGTGCGTGAGCATTCGCGGCCAGGGTCTCGAACTTGCGGCGATCGAAAACCAGCTCGCCCTTGTAGTCGAGCAGGGTCTGAATTTCGGCCGGTGACAAATCATGATCGCCAATCGTCAGCGGCTGAAGCGGTCGGGTCGCATCGATCTTTTCTTCGCCGCGCGTGCCCGCGATGCAATGATCGGGCATCGCGCCACCGCCGCTCTTAAGTAACGGATCGCCGGGCACGTGGCGATCGAGCGCACATACGATTCGCGCGCCGATGTCGCGGCCAAGCTCCGTCATTTCTTTCAACTTGGGCACCAGGAGATCGGCGCCCGGCAAATACATAGCGCCGCCTGGGTCGAGGAAATCGCGCTGCGTATCGACGTCGTAAAAGATGGTGCTGTCGGACTTCATCAACCCTTGATTACGAGAAATGGTTTGAGGCGCGCGACGCGGCGGCTGACTCCCGCCGCTTCCATCACCGCCACCACGCCGGCCACGTCCTTGTATGCGGCAGGCATCTCTTCCGCCACTGTACCGCGTCCCTGGTAGCGGATCGTAACGCCGGCCTCGGCGAGCTCTGCGATAAGATCGCGGCCGCGAGCTTCTTTCTTGGCGCGCGCTCGGCTCATCAGGCGCCCCGCGCCGTGACACGTCGAGCCGAAAGTCTCACGCTCGGCCCGCTCCGTTCCGATCAGCACGAATGAGTAACGGCCCATGTCGCCCGGAATGAGAATCGGCTGACCATGAGCGCGCACGGCACTCGGCAGCGCGGGATTGCCGGGGCCGAAGGCGCGCGTCGCGCCCTTGCGATGCACGCAGAGACGGCGCTGGCGATTCTCAACGATATGCTCCTCGAATTTCGCGATATTGTGGCAGACGTCGTACACCAGCGAAAAACCGAGGTCGCGCTCGCTCATCGCGAGCGTATCCATAAACGCGTTCTCCGCCAGATGCATCATCAACTGCCGATTGCACCACGCGAAGTTAGCGGCCGCCGCCATCGCCCCGAGGTACGCGCGTCCCTCTGGCGATTTGATCGGCACCGAAGCGAGCTGCCGATCGGGCAGGCTGATTCCGTATCGCCCCATCGCAGTGCCGACCGTGCGCAGGTAGTCGTCGCAAGTCTGATGCCCCAGCCCGCGCGAGCCGGAATGTATGATGACCGTGACGTGGTTCAGCTCGAGGCCCATCGCCGATGCGGCGTCGTGGTCGTAGATTTCATCGACGCGTCCGACCTCGAGAAAGTGATTGCCCGAGCCGAGCGTGCCGAGTTGCTTGCGCCCGCGCCGGTAAGCTTCGTCGCTGACGGCGTCGGGATCGGCAAGTTGGTAGCATCCATTTTCTTCCGTATGCGCGATATCCGCGTCACTGGCGTAGCCCTGGCCCTTCGCCCACTTGAGGCCGTCGCGCGCGATGCGCTTCAGCTCCGCGGGCGCCAGCGCGGGAATCGCGCCCTCGGATCCCACGCCGCACGGGATCGCATTGAAAAGCGCATCGCCGAGTTTCGCCGCGTGCTTTCCCACCGCGCCGAAATCGAGCTTGGTGCGAATCAGGCGCACGCCGCAGTTGATGTCGTAGCCGACTCCACCTGGTGAGATCACACCCTCGTCGGCATCGACCGCGGCGACACCGCCGATCGGAAAACCATAGCCCCAGTGCACGTCGGGCATCGCCAGCGAGTAACCGACGATACCGGGCAGGCAGGCGACGTTGCGCACCTGCTCGAGGCAGGGATCGTCGCGCACGTCGTCGAGCATCGCGGCGGAGAGATACACGCGTCCCGGCACGCGCATATTGCCGCTGCGCGGAATTTCCCAGAGGTAGTCGCTGACCTTCAGCAATTCCATTGGAGATGTGAAAGCGGTCACACGTCGAACACGATTCGCGCGCGCCAGCGATCGCCTTGGTGCTCGACCGCAAGCTGATGATACGTCACGGCTTTCAGTTCGGTCACCAGTTGATGGCGCTTTGGATCGAACGACTCGCCTTTCAATGTAACCGTCAATTCGCCATTGTTGTCGATAACCGCCGCATCGTTCCAAATGAATCCGTCGGCAAGGAAGATCGTAA
Organism: Candidatus Binataceae bacterium; assembly: GCA_035508495.1. Lineage (NCBI taxonomy): Bacteria > Candidatus Binatota > Binatia (SeqCode) > Binatales (SeqCode) > Binataceae (SeqCode) > Binataceae bacterium (SeqCode). Next base: position 75,625 of record DATJMX010000028.1, on the reverse strand, counting down.
GTGCTCGTGACAACGTATCGTGCAGCATTTCGGCGTCGTCTGTTATAGCAACGATAAACGATCGTTCGGCGCGAACACGCACCTCGTTTTGCTCGACCATGAGGTGTGAGAGTGCGATCAATGCGCGAGCGAACAGTTCCTGCCGCGTCGGCGCGTCGAGTTCGATTCCGAGATCACCGGTATGCTCGAACTCGCGAAACAGATCATCATCGCTCATCGACTAAAAGTGGCCGGGTTCCTGCTGACGGCGATTGTCGCGCTCGAGCTGCACCGTCATGTGATGGATGTTGAACTTGTCCTGCAGCATCCGGCACATCTCGTCGAGCACGCGATCCTGGTTGGCTTCCGCCGCGACCACGGCGTGCGCCGAGAGCGCGAATTGCCGCGTCGTCAGGCACCATACGTGGAGATCGTGGACCTCCTCGGTGCCTTCAACGGCGAGCAAGTCGCCGCGCAGCTCCTCGATATCGATATGTGCCGGGACGGACTCCATCAGGATGTCGACGCCGTCGCGAATGAGCCCCCAGGAACTGTAGAGCACGAGAAATCCGATGAAGATGCTGACCACGGAATCGGCCTGATACCATCCAGTGAAATATTCGAGCGCACCCGCGAGCAGTACGCCGAGCGAGCCGATCAAGTCCGCGATCACGTGCAGGAACACCGAGCGAATCGCCATCCCGCGCTCATCGCCGTGCGAAGAAGTCATCCACGCCGAGAAAATGTTGACCAGGAGTCCAATCGTCGCGATTCCCATCACCGCGAGTCCCACTACCGGACGTGGATTGCGCAAGCGCTGGACCGCCTCGATCCACAGGAACACGACCAGCACCCACAGGAAGAGACCGTTGAGCAGCGCGCCAAGAATTTCGGCGCGCAGATAGCCGTACGTTTTCGCCGATGACGCCGGCCGCAACGCGATCCACAGCGTTAGCAGTCCGAGGCACAGCGCCGCGACGTCGGTCAGCATGTGCACCGCATCCGACAGCAACGCGAGGCTGCCCGACATGAAGCCGCCGACCAGCTCGACCACGAAGTAGAACGCGGTGACGCCGAGCACGATGTACATCCGGCGCCGATCTCCGGCGACGGCGTGGCTGTGCTCGTGGGAATGGTCTCCCGACACGGTCATCCTCCGAGATCAGTCTGCACCTATTTTCGGCTTGAATGAATTCATCATCCGGCCCTCACCGGATGACTACATTAATCGTAGCTGATAAGCGCCGTGCAGCTTATCGGCTCGACCAGCCTGCGGCCGCCTAAGGCGCCGAGCTCAACTGCGAATGCGCATGCGACAACCTCGCCGCCGAGACGATTCGCGAGGCGAATCGCCGCACGCGCCGTCCCGCCAGTCGCAAGAAGGTCGTCAACGATCAGTATACGCGTGCCGTGTTTGATCGCATCCTCATGCATCTGCAGCGAGGCCGTGCCGTATTCGAGCTCGTAGGATTCATCGACGGTGCGAAACGGCAACTTGCCGGGCTTGCGCGCGATCGTGAGTCCGACTCCGAGGCGATATGCGACCGGAGCGCCGATTATGAAGCCCCGCGATTCGATGCCGAGGACCGCGTCGACTTTGCCCAGGAACGGCTCGGCGAGTCGATCGACCACCTCCGCAAAACCGCGCGGGTCCGACAGCAGCGGCGTGATGTCTCTGAACAGGATGCCGGCCTTGGGGAAATCAGGAACGTCGCGAATCAGCTTTCTCAGATCGTCCGTACTCATAATTCGTTATGTCACCGGGCGCGCAAAATGCGGCAGCGCTCAACGATACTCGCGGGCAGGATGAAATGCTATTTCGCTCGAGTCAGGAGCCGCCGCCGGCGAATGCGATCCCGGCTGAATCGGTGGGCGGAGGCAGGTAGGCCAGCGGATCGCGCGCGACGTTGTCGCATCGCACTTCGAAATGAAGATTGGCTCCCGTCGCGCGGCCGCTGCGGCCGAGCTCCGCGATCGTCTGACCGCGCGTGACGCGCGCGCCTTCCTGAACGAGATTAACCTGGTTATGTCCATACACAGTGACATAGTCAGTATCATGACGGACGATCACGGTGTTGCCATAACCATGAAGCTGGCCGGAGAAAATCACGATGCCAGAATCCGCGGCATGAATCGGCGTTCCGACCGGCGCCGCGATATCGACGCCGTCGTGCATCGCGCCGTTGCGCATCCCGAATCCCGACGACACCGTTCCCTGCGCCACGGGCCAATCGAACTGCCGGTCGGCACGAGGGCCATAATAGGGATGCACGCCTGCGGAAGATTCGGCGCCGAGCGAGGCTGACTGATATGAACCGGGAATCGTCAGCACCTGGCCGATGCGCAGTTCCCGGGGATCGGTGACGCCGTTGGCCGCCATCAGGCGCCCGACGCTCACGTTGTAGCGCTGCGCGATCTTATAAAAGGTGTCGCCACGAGCGACGATACAGGTGGTACTGCCGCGTGAAGCAGCCGCCGACGAGTTGGAATACGAATAGGTCGGAGCGCTGCTCGCGCATCCTGCGAGCGCGGCCGCTCCCAGAGCCATCAAGGCAACGCTAGCGCGTTTTGCCGTTATCACCGCCTCCTCACCGCATCCTTCTGACTGATCGGCGCCAAGCGCCGCGCCGATGTCAGGTGCTGAAACCGTACTTGCCGGTCATCTTCACGAACCGGCATTCACCGAAATACTCTTCGCTCCAACGTCCCGACGTGCGGCTGATCCGCACCAGGGTTTGCAGTTCATCCTCGCCGATCGGCGCGATAAAGCGCCCGTCCGGTTTGAGCTGGCTGAGCAACGAGCTCGGCACGCCGGGCATCGCTGCAGTCACGACGATCGCGTCGAACGGCGCATGCTCGGGCCATCCTTCGGAGCCGTCGCCGCAGCGCAGGAACACGTTGCTGATGCCGAGCGAGTTGAGCATCACGCGTGATCGATCGTGCAGATGCGCGATGCATTCGACCGAGTAAACTTCGCGCGCGAGCTGCGCCAGCACCGCGGCCTGGTAGCCGCAGCCGGTGCCGATTTCGAGCACGCGCTCGACGCCGGTGAGCTGTGCGACCTCGGCGATCAGCGCGACCATGTAGGGTTGCGAGATAGTCTGTGCCTCGCCGATTGGCAGCGGGCCGTCGTCGTAGGCATGGTCCTGTAGTTCGGAAGGGAGAAAGCGATGCCGCGGTATCGCGCGCATCGCGCTCAGCACACGCTCGTCCTTGATGCCGCGCCGCGAGAGCTGTTCGGCGACCATCTTCTCGCGCGCTTCTGCGAGATCGTCGTCCATATGCGCGGGAATTATACTACGAGGCCCCCTGCCCGGGCGACCCGGCGCGGCTCGACTCCGGGGAACAAGTCCGACCGGTACCGGCAAAATCGCGATCCCTCACCATCCACCCTGGTTCAGCCTCCCAACTCGATTTCATTCTGCCAGTCCTTTCTCTGTGAAACTTCCGTTGGTTCAAAATCAAAACAAATTGTTTGACAATAAATTAAGCCAAATTGTATAGCTCAGGGACCGCTCGAGCGGATCTGAGGAGGACAAAGCTATGAAAAGGAACCTGAAAGTCGCGTTGGGAGTACTGGCCTTTGGCACCATCGCGCTGGCGGCGATGCCGACCGGACGCGCCTTTGCCGCCGCCAAGTTGAGGTGCACCAACCAGCTCAAGGCCGAGTGCATCGATGACGTGGGTCAGGACACAAAGTGCTGCCTGGATCCCAGTGCCAAGGGATGCGAGGAGATGAGGTCGCTTTTCAAAGCGCCCGCCGCTCCGGAATCACCCGAAGCCTGCATCCTGCAGGGACTCCGCGACCTGGCCGATTGCGGCTCTTGCACATTCCCGCCTGAACTTTTCGGTGCGGCACAGTGAACGACTGAGCGAAGAGAACCGTTCCATCTAATTCAAGGGAGAAAAAATTATGAAGAAAAACCTGAAACTCGCTCTGGGAATGTTGGCATTCGGCACCATCGCGCTGGCGACGATGCCGACCGGGCGCGCATTTGCCCAGACCGCCGATCTCAAGGAAGCGTGTACGAACAAACTCAAGGCCGAGTGCATCGATGAAGTCGGACAGGACACGAAATGCTGTCTGGATCCCAGCGCCGAAGGTTGCAGAGTGAAAATCGACGCCGATGCCGAGAGGGCAGCCGCTCCTGAGTCGCCTGAAGCCTGCATACTGGCGGGGCTTCGCGATCTGGCTGACTGCGCCAAATGCGAATTTCCGGACGGAAACGCCGATCAGTGATTGCCTGAAGGTTTAAAGTTTTCGGGATAGACCGGAGAGGGCGGAGCTCGGCTCCGCCTTCTCTTTTCGCGGATCAGTGTTTCATACTCATGCAGGGTTACGAAGCCTTGCGCGTAGTCACGCGGAGCTTGCGTTCTCCTCGTGAAGAATCTTCTTCGCCCGCTCTAGCACTTTCTTTCGCGTGGCCGACAAGTTCTCCCCGCCGCGATTGATAAAATACTGGATCATTCGAACGCAATCGTGCGGGCATCCCTGGTGAACAGTTTTCGGGTGGGAACATCGATTAGGTGGTTACTTTGCGAACCCAATATTCCGGGTTTTTCGATTCGGATGCAGTTTCTTTTTTGCTGCTGATGCCATAGCTACTTCCAGAGATTCGATATCAATTCAGTATCGAGATAGGCGATGCCCTCGATAACCTTGCCGTTCTGAATCTTCATCACCCAGCAATAGGTTTGATAGTAAGGTTTGCCGTTCTTGCCTGAGGTTTGACCCTGCCATTCCAGCACCACGCGATCGTCTTCGGCGGTAAGGGCGCGGAGCGCCGGCTTAATCGCGCCGCTGAGCTTTTCCGTGAGCGGTTTCACGGCGCCATCGAGAAACTCGCGCTTGCTTTGGTACGCGCGCGACACGGGTGTCGATCCGATAACGGTCCACTTCACATCATCGCTGAACAGATCGATTACAGAGCCGTCGCCGCGGACCCACGAATTGAAAGCATCGAGAATCAACTTCTTGTTTTCAGCCGCGCTCATAAACGTTACCTCCGAAGCTTGATGCCGCAGTATATCGCAGGCGCCTCCCGATCTGGCAGCGTCGGTCTCTCCTCCGATGGTTCGGAATTAAAAGCAGCAGAGGCCATGCCAATTGCCGATCGTCTTTCACGCAATCAATACAAGCAAATTCGCGCATGGTTCAGTGCGGAGAAGTAGGCAGGCAACTTTTCCCCGGGTGGCAGCCGATGAGCAGGAGCTCCACGCGATGTCAGGCGAGTTTGTCTTTAGGTCGCAGCGGAAGTACAAGGCTGAGGTGGTGATTCGCTGCTCACTTGGACAATATTGCCAATGGATTTGACGACAATCTCGGAGATCGCTCAGGCGCGAGACCACGACGCGAGCACTTGGCGCGAAGGCGACGCGTGGCTGGCGGGCGGCACGTGGCTCTTCTCCGAGCCGCAACCCCATCTGCGGCGCTTGATCGATCTGCAGAGCATCGGCTGGCGCGCGATCTCGATAACCGCGGAACACCTGCAGATTGCGGCTACCTGCACGATCGCCGAGCTCTATTCGATGCCCACGCCGGCGCAATGGACGGCCGCGCCGCTCATCCGCCAGTGCTGCGATTCGTTCCTGTCGTCGTTCAAGGTCTGGAACAGCGCAACCGTCGGCGGGAACATCTGCATGTCGCTTCCCGCGGGTCCGATGATTTCCCTGGCAGCCGCACTCGAAGGCGTTTGTATAGTCCGCAGAAGGTCCGGCGGTGAATACTCAGTTCCGGTTGAAGACTTCGTAGTTGGTAATCACAGGAATATTCTTAACCTCGGTGACTTATTAACTCGAATAGATATTCCGCTCGCCGCGCTCGGCAGACGATGCGCATTTCGCCGGGTGTCGCTGACGCACTTCGGACGTTCGACGGCGTTGTTGATTGGCACGCGGAATCCAGGTGACGGAACATTCAAGTTGACAATTACGGCTGCCACCGAGCATCCGTATCGATTCAACTTTGAGAAAATACCAGATGCGCAGGAACTCCGCTCGGCATTGCAGCACGGGATCTATTCGTTTTTCGATGACGTACATGGAAGCCCGGATTATCGTGCTCACATGACGTACTATCTTGCCGAAGAGATTCGCCGGGAGTTGGCCGCTTAGCATGAGCTTGGTCGTCAACGGCAAGTCCGTCGCGACGCAGCCGCGGCCGGGGCAATGTCTGCGCACGTTCCTGCGCGAACTAGGATGGTTCGGCGTAAAGAAAGGCTGCGATTCCGGCGACTGCGGTGCGTGCACCGTATGGATCGATGGCAAGCCGGTTCAAAGCTGCATCGTTCCTGCTTTTCGCGCTGAAAACCACGAGGTGACGACAATTGAGGGTCTGGCCCAGGGCGATCGACTGCATCGAACGCAACAGGCCTTCGTCGATGCGGCCGGCTTCCAATGCGGATTCTGCACAGCCGGGGCGATCATGACCGTCGCCGGTATGAGTGAAGCGCAGCTGCAAGATCTGCCGCGCTCACTGAAAGGCACGTTGTGCCGATGCACCGGGTATCACTCAATCGACAATGCAATTCATGGCATCAAGTCGGTTGCCGACGCCCCGCCGGGCGCGGCGATGGGCGTCAACGTCGTTGCGCCCGCGGCCCACGACATCGTGACCGGCAAGGCGCAATACACACTTGATACTCAGATCGATGGCTTGCTGCACCTGAAGATACTGCGCTCGCCGCACGCCCATGCGCGTATAGTATCGATCGATAAGACGCCTGCCCTGGCTATTGATGGAGTAATCGCCGTTTATACCTGGGAAGACGTGCCGCGGAAGCCATACAGTACCGCGACGCACGACGCCGAAAATAGCGACCCGCAAGATACCTATATGCTTGACAACGTCGTGCGTCACGTCGGCCAAAGAGTCGCAGCTGTCGTAGCGAGCACTGAGGCCGCCGCTTTGGAGGCTTGCCGGGAGATTGAGGTTGAGTACGAACCGCTGCCTGCGGTGTTCGATCCCGAAGAGGCGATGCGGCCCGACGCACCGAAGCTCCACGCCGGCAAGCCCAGGGGACTCGGCATTCAGTATCCAGAGCGAAACGTCGTGCTGCACCTTCACGGTGATATTGGCGACGTTGAGGCGGGCTTCTCGCGCGCGGACTTCATTCATGAGGGCGCTTACGAGACGCCGCGCGCTCAGCATGCGCATCTTGAGGCTCACAGTACAATTTCATGGCTCGATGAGAACGGCAGGCTCAACATCCGCACCAGCTCCCAAACACCTTTTCTTACCAGGACGAAACTTTGTTACCTGCTCGGCCTGAGTCCGTCTCAGATCCGAGTAATCTGCGAGCGCGTGGGCGGCGGTTTCGGCGCCAAGCAGGAAGTTATCACCGAAGACATTTGCGCCTTTGCTACTCTTCAGACGGGGCGGCCCGTTCAATTCGAATATACGCGTGAAGAAGAATTTATCGCGAGCACGACGCGTCATCCTGCGAAACTGCATATCAAGGTCGGAGCGACCCGCGACGGCGTGCTCACCGCGATTAAACTTCAATACACACTGAACACCGGCGCCTACGGCGGACATGGCAGCGCGGTCCTGTTTCATTCGACGAGTGAATCGATGGCGCTGTATCGATGCGCGAACAAGAAGCTCGACGCATACTCAGTATATACCAACACGGTTCCGAGCGGAGCCTTTCGCGGCTACGGCCTTTCGCAGACTTTCTTTGCGATCGAGTCCGCGATGGACGAAGTCGCGAAAGGCATCGGGATGGACCCGATCGAGTTCAGGCGCCGCAATGTGATTCGTCCGCTCGACCCGTTCATTTCCTTGCGCGAAGAACCCGATGACCTTGATTACGGCAGCTATGGCCTCGATCAATGCCTCGACCTTGTCGATAGCGCGTTGAAGAAAGGTATTGGCGTCGCCGCGCCCGAAGGTCCGGAGTGGCTAATCGGCCATGGCGCCGCGATTGCGATGATCGCATGCGTGCCGCCGACCGAGCATCGGTCGGAAGCCCGAATTCGCCTCGAAGCTGACGGCCGCTATCGTCTATATATCGGTGCACCGGAGTTCGGTAACGGCTCGACCACTGTGCGCCAGCAGATCGCGGCGACGATACTTGGCTCGCTGCCTTCGCGTATCAGGACGACGCAAGCGGACACGGACAAAACCGGTTATGACACCGGTCCGTTCGGAAGCGCTGGGACAGTTGTCGCAGGAAAAGCCGTGGAGACGGCGGCGCGGGAGCTGCGTGAGCGAATTCTGGCGCTTGCAGCCAGACGTCTCGGCGTACCTTGCGAACGGTGCACGCTGGTCCTCGACGCGGTCGAATGCGATGGGAAGAGCATCTCGCTGAGTGAGTTATGTGTGGCGGCAGAAAAAGCCGGACAACCTCTCGATGTCGTACGCAAGGCTTATGGAACGCCGCGCAGCGTGGCGTTCAACTGCCACGGATTTCGTATCGCTGTGCATAAGGTCACCGGCGAAATAAAGATCCTGCAAAGCGTTCATGCCGTCGATGCCGGCGTGGTTATTAATCCAAACCAGTTGCGTGGACAGATTGAAGGCGCGCTGGCGCAGGGCCTCGGATGGGCGCTTTATGAGAACATGGTGTTCGACGACAAAGGAGCAGTAGTCAATCCGTCGTTCAGGAACTATCGGATTCCCTCGTATGCCGATGTACCGCGAACCGAAATCTATTTTGCAGACACCTTCGACAAGTTTGGTCCGCTCGGCGCCAAGAGCATGAGCGAAGCGCCGATCAATCCGGTCGCGCCGGCGTTGACCAATGCGCTCGCCAATGCGACCGGAATCCGCTTTTCGAGTCTTCCGCTGCGCGCAGATAGAATTTATCGCCGAATCTACGAAACGTTCCGGGAATCTGACTGAGATCAAAATATGAACTCCGCGACGCACGATCGTTCCCCGGTATCTCTTGTCACGACGTTGAAGGTGCGGCCGGATGCGGTTGCCGAATTCTCTTCATGGCACGCTACGATGATGACCGCGGCTGCGGGGCGCGAGGGTTTTATCAGCGCGGAATTGAATGCTGCTGCAGGTTCGACGGGTTCATCGCAGTGGACTTTGAGCCAGCATTTTCGCAGCGCCGTGGCGATGGAAGCATGGCGATCTTCGCCGCGTCATCGCGAGCTCCTCGAAAAAGCGCGAACGCTGGTCGATCAAAACGACGCTGCAGCAATATCCGAGGAACAGATCGCGGGAGATTCCGTTGATGGTCTTGTCACGGAAGTCGTGACAACCTACGTCAGACCCGGCAAGGACAGCGAGTATCAGCGGTGGGCCGAAAAGATTCATCGTGCCGAGGCCGCGTTCCCCGGCTATCGCGGCGGCTTTCTGCAGCCGCCGGCTTCCGATCGCCAGCACTACTGGACGACGCTCGTGCGCTTTACGACGGCCGAGCAGCTCGATGCGTGGCTCGACTCCGACGTCCGCCGCGATCTGCTGCGTGAACACGCCGAACTGGTAAAGACCTGGGAGCATCATCGTATGCCGTCGGCTTTTTCCGGATGGTTTCCGAGCGATCCGGCGTCGGGCAATTCACCGCCGGCGTGGAAGCAGTCGATGCTCGTGTTGCTGATGTTGTTTCCGATCGTCGCGCTCGAAATCCATTACCTGAGGCCGCATCTGACCGCGTTCAACTCTGCCGAGGCGACGTTCATCGGCAACATTATAAGCGTGGTGCTGCTGGCGTGGCCTGCAATGCCGCTGCTCGTCCGCTTCATGCGATGGTGGATATTGCCGGCGGCGGATCGCTCTAAATGGATCGACGGTGCGGGTGCAGCGCTGGTGACAGCGCTCTATGCGATTGAGCTTGTAACATTCTCGTATCTTTTATGAGGCGAGCGATTTCCGCCGTGGGAGTATTGCGATGACAGAGCAGGATAAAAAGTTCATGGCGCGCGCGATCGAGCTTTCCGCCGACACCGCGCTCGTGAAAAAGGCGGGCGGAGTTTTCGGCACCGTGATCGTCGATCCGAACGGCAACATCCTTGCCGAGGGACAAAACCGCGTCGTCGCCGAAAACGATCCGACCTGGCACGGCGAGATGGAAGCGATTCGCAAGGCGTGCAAGAAGGTCGGCCGCTTCAAGCTCACCGGATGCACGCTCTACTCGAGTGCCGAATGCTGTCCGATGTGCGCGGCCGCGGCCTACTGGGCGGGGCTCGCGAAAATCTATTACGCCGCCACAGTCCAAGACGCGCTCGAATACGGAAACTTCGATGACACAATGATCTATGCCGAGCTCAGGCAGCCCACGCTGGAGCGCTCGATGCCTGCCGAGCAGATCATGCGCGAAGAGGCCGTCGAGATCTGGAAAAAGTACAAAAACATGCCGGGCCGCGTTCAATATTGAGCGGCAGGACTCGGGGCGCGGCGAGCTCAAATTTGCGCCCTGGAAAAAGCTTTAACGGGTAAACAAAAGCATACCGATCGGTTTGTTTTTTCTTTGAAGAATAAGTAGAACTGAACTCAATCGTTAAGAATCTGCACGGATCAACTCTCACCATAAGAGGTGTGCTCATGGCGGAATTCGACATCGTCATTAAAAACGGCATGGTGGTGGACGGCACGCGGGCGCCACGCTTTCGCAGCGACATCGGGATCAAAAACGGGCGTATCGCGAAGATCGGCCGCATCGCATCGCATCAGGGCGCGAAGGTGGTCGATGCCGACGGCCAGATCGTCGCCCCCGGCTTCATCGATCTCCACACTCACTACGACGCCCAGATTTTCTGGGATCCTTACCTCACGATTTCCGGCTATCACGGCATCACTTCAGTCGTGATCGGAAACTGCGGCTTCGGCTTCGCTCCCGTGCGGCCCAAGGATGCCGAGCGCGCGATGCTGACAATGGTCCGCACCGAGGCGATTCCGCTGGGCGCGATGCAGGCGGCGATGCCTTTCGATTGGGAAACCTATCCGCAGTTCATGGACAAGCTCGATCAGCTTCCCAAGGGCATTAACCTGCTTCCGTATGTGCCGATGAATCCGGTACTTGGCTACGTCATGGGAATCGAAGAATCGAAGACCGGCAGGATGCCAACGGATAAAGAACATGCCGAGATGCGGCGCATCCTGCACGAGGCGATGGACGCGGGCGCATGTGGATGGTCGGCGCAGCGGCTCATCCCCGGCGGACCGAGCGCTGTGCAGCGCGACTATGACGGCTCGCCGATGAACACCGACGTGATGCACGACGAGACGTGCCTCGAGATGGCGCGCGTGCTCGGCGAGCGCGGCGAGGGTTTCCAGGAACTCACGCTCGCGAGCTGGGATCCGAAGAAGGACGCGGACCATTTCGAGAAGATCGCGGAAGTCAGCGGACGCCCGATCATGTACGAAGCCCTCGTCACCAACGATCGCTTCCCGCATCGCCATCGCAACACGATGAAGTGGCTGGAGCGCTGCCGTCAGAAGGGGCTGCCGGTTTACGGACAGGGCACGACAACCGACGCCGGCCTCACGTTCACCTTCGAAGACTGGAACCTGTTCGACGATTCAGATGCGTGGCGGGATGCGACCACGGGCACCGTCAACGAGCGCACCGAGAAGCTCGGCGATCCTCGCCGCCGTGCAGCGCTCAAGTCGCAGATGCCGCGCGAGAGTCTGATCACGAACTACTTCGACGAGATCATCATCACCGAATGCTCGAAGCCCGAGAATAAGCGTTTCGAAGGAATGACGCTGCGTCTCGCCGCGCAGGATACGGGCAAGGACGTCGTCGACACGATGCTCGATATTGCGGTGTCGGAAAATCTCAAGACGGAGTTCTTCGCGCCCGCGGTGAACTCGTCCGACCTGATGAAGGAGCTGCTCGATTATCCTTACATCACGTTCGGCGTTTCCGACGGCGGTGCGCATACGAAGTTCCTGACCGCGGGACGCTATCCGACCGAGGGTCTTATCCGCTTCGCACGCGAGAAGCAGTGGCTCAGCCTCGAAGACATCCACTGGCGCATGTCGGGCTTGCCCGCGTTCTGCGCCGGGTTCAAGGATCGCGGCTTCCTGCGTGAAGGCGCACCGGCTGATATCGTCGTTTACAACCTCGAGAAGCTGAAGGTGCTGCCGGTTGAAATCGCGCACGATCTGCCGGGCGACGAATGGCGCCGGGTGCAGCGTGCCGAGGGCTACAGCCATGTGATCGTCAACGGACAGATCACGTGGGAAGGCGATCGTTTCACGGGCGCCACGTCGGGCCAGGTGCTGCGCCACGGAGTATCCGCCTAGGTATCGAAGCGGTTCATAGTCAGTAAGAAACGCGGCGGGTACCATCGGTATCCGCCGCGTTGTATTTGTCGGACATCGGATCGACGCAGGAGGAATGCGAAATGACTCACGCCGAAGAACTCGAGATGTTCCGCACCGCGCTTCGAATCGCCGATCTCAACCCATCCGAAGTCGCGCTGCCAACGGATCACCAAATGATCGTCGGCGCGATGCGGTTTCACTACCTCGACTGGGGCGGCTCGGGGACGCCGATTCTTTTCCTGCACGGCGGCGGCCTGACGGCACATACGTGGGACTGCGTCGCGCTGATGCTGCGCGATCGTTACCGATGCATCGCGCTCGATCAACGTGGGCATGGTGACAGCGAGTGGTCGCCCGCGGTCGATTACCGAATCGCGTCGCATCTGGGCGATATCGAAGGATTCGTCGCGGCGCTGGGATTACAGCGGCCGATCCTCGTTGGGCAATCGATGGGTGGGCTCAACTCGATTGCCTATGCGACTCGTTACAGCGACGCGATGCGTGCGATGGTGATCGTCGATGTCGGTCCCGAGGTGAGCGCCGCGGGCGCGGAACGCATTCGCGACTTCGCCTCGACGCCCGAGCTCGATTCACCGGATGAGTTCCTGGCGCGCGCCGTAAAATTCAATTCGCTGCGCGATCCCGCCGTGCTCCGCCGCAGCCTCCACTACAATCTGCGGCAAGCGCCGAACGGCAAGTGGGGCTTCAAACACGATCAGCGCCGCCGCTCGGAAGATGCGATGAAAAGGTTCGGTGAAGAGCGCGCATCCCTCGCATCGGAAATATCAAAGATCAAATGCCCGACGCTGATAGTGCGCGGCGCCAGGAGCGACGTCCTGAGCGACGAATCGGCAGCTCGCTTTGCCAAGTCGCTGCCGAATGGCCGGACGATAACGATCGAAAACGCAGGCCACAACGTGCAAGGCGACAATCCCCGCGCGCTCCTGGAGGCAGTGCTGCGATTCTTCGCCGAATGCTGACGCGCAGATAACCTCGCCAGCGGCTGACGCCGCAGGTGGAAGCCGCAAACCGGGAGAGGCTATACAACAGCGATTCGCGTCGATCCCTTGCTGGATGCGTCAATTCGTCGCGAAGCCGTACAGCTTGGCGGCGTTGCCGCACACGATCTTGTGTCGTGTTGCGGCCGGCAGGTGGCCGAGCTCGCGCGCGATGAACTCCTGCGAATCGGGCCAGATGCCGTCGGGATGCGGGAAGTCCGAGCCCCACATGATGTTATCTTCGCCGATCTCGTCGAGCAGCTTGATGCCGATACGATCGCTCTGGTAGGTCGCGTAGCATTGACGGTGCCAGTACTCGCTCGGCTTGAACTTCAGATCGAGGTCGTGGAACTGGTCGTCCCATTCGAGGTCCATGTGATCGAGCACGTACGGAATCCATCCGATGCCGCTCTCGCCGATGACGACCTTGAGCCCCGGGTGATGCTCCAGCGCGCCGCTGAAGATTATGCCCATCAGCGGAATCGCCATGTACATCTGGAAGCTGCTGATCATCGCGGCGAATGCGGCGCGTGCGACCTTGGGTGCGAGCTTGCTCAGATCGGGCAGCGTGCTGCCGATGGTATGCAGATGAATCGGCAGCTTCGCCTCCTCGGCGGCGCTCCATAGCGGCTCCCAGCACGGATCCCAGAAGGGCGTGATGTCGGGGCGATTGGCGATATCGAGGCCGCGCAGCACGCTCGCCTTGGCGACGCGCTTCACTTCTTCGACCGCGGCCTCGATGCTGTGACTTGGAATCGATGCGAGGCCCGCGTAACGATCGGGATGCGCGCGGCAGAAGTCCGCGAGCCATTCATTGTAAACGCGCAGCATCTCGGTCGCCGCTTCATCGTCGTTGAGACGCATGCTCGCACCGAGCACGCCGTACAGCACCTCGGCCTGAACGCCGTCGCGCTCCTGGTCCTTGAGCCGCAGCTCTGTATCGGTCAGTCGGCGGATGCCTTTGCGGCCGTCATCGTATAGTCCCGTCGATGCCATCCGATCGGATCGATGAATCTGCCCCGGCACGTATTCGCGTCCCGCCGAGCCCATCCCGTTCATCAGGCCGAACCTGGCGCCGTTGTCCGCGACCCACATCTTGCCGCGCCGCGTATCGACTACGTGCGGCATGCGGGACCTCAAATCCGCACGCGCGTTTGACGTGAACAGATCGGGAGGCAGCCAGATCAAATCGATGTGGCAATCGGCCGAGATGAAATCGTACTTCATCGCAAACTCCGCGCGATGCTATGCGGCTTTTTTTGCTGCGTCGAAATTCGCCTGGATGCGGCGCAACTCTTCCCAGCTCAGGTACGAGGTGAAGCCATCGTCGTCGAAGAACAGCACCGCGCCATTGCAGATGAACAGGTAAACGGTGTCTTCGAGCGCGGTCGTCGCGCCGTGGACCATGCCGTTGGCCTCGTAAACGTAGTCGCCGGCATTCAGGGTTCCGGTGCGGACCTGCAACTTGCCCGACAGTATAAAAGTGTGCGACGGGCTCAGATGCTTGTGCTGCGGAGCGACGTAGCCCTTGAGCCACTTGAGCAGGACCGCCCACGTGCCGGACTCCGAGCCGGTCCAGAGAATCTTCATGAACGCGCGCTTGGGATCGTCGGCGGACGGAATCCAGTCCATCTTCGATGCTTCCACCAGCGTATCCATCAACTCGGAATTGAAGGGGCTTATGTCTTGCGGGAGCGCCATGGTTTTTCTCCTTGCCGGCGTTTGCCTCTGAACGCGTCGGTATTTTCTCGTTAGTCCGAAAAGTCGCTGTGATCAAGTGAGGGTTGAACTGCGTCGATGGCCCGGTAAGCTAGGTTCGCGATCTCGATTGCTCGCGCCGAGCCGAGCATCATCCGGGAGCATGTGACGCGATGCGCCGCGCCGATCGACTCTTCGAAATCATCCAGCGCCTGCGCCGTAATCAGGTTGTTACCGCGCGCTCGCTCGCCGATCACTTCAGCGTCAGCGAGCGCACGATCTATCGCGATATCGGCGACCTGATCGCGAGCAAGGTCCCGATCGAAGGCGCGGCCGGAATCGGATACTCGCTGCGCAAGGGCTACGATCTGCCGCCGCTGATGTTCAGCGCGGGCGAGCTCGAGGCACTCGTCTTCGGCGCGCGGATGGTGCAGAGCTGGAGCGATCCTGAGCTGGGGCGTTCGGCCGACGCGGCGCTGGCGAAGATCGAGAGCGTGCTGCCGGCGCATCTGCGCGGCATCATCGAAGATAAATCGCTGTGGGCTCCGGTCGATGTACACCGAATTCAGGTAACGTTCGATTTCGCCGCACTGCGCTCGGCGATTCACTCGCGCCGTAAGATCCGTTTCAAATATCAGGACGAAAAGGGCACCGAGACGACGCGCACGGTGCGTCCGCTCACGCTGTGGTTTTATCCACCGATCTGGCTCGCCGGATCGTGGTGCGAGTTGCGCAGCGACTTCCGCTTCTTCCGCCTCGATCGAATGGTGGAGGTCGAGTTTCTCGATCAGATCTTCGATTCCGAACCCGGCCGGTCGGCCGACGATCTCTTTCGCCAGCTTCTTCGAAAAGCCTGACCCACAAATCGCTCCTGACGGATCGGTGTCAGGATCTTCGAGTCATCGAGTAGTGGGCTGGCAGTCTCCTGACAGTAGCTTGTCAGCATCGGTGCGCGTTTCGCGTCAAGCGGATTGGTAAAGTGCCTCGTGTCCAAGGTCGCAACCTTTCAACAGGAGAAGATCATGACCACGGAGCTGTTGGAACGTCCGCAACACAAGGATCAGGTAATCGTGCTCGTCTCGGCCGAGCAGTCCGAGGGCGAGTTCTTCCGGATGGAATATCTCGCGCGCGAGGTCACGATCGCGCCGCGCGATCACATCCACACCGAACAAGAGGAGCGGGTCGAAGTCCTGGCGGGAACGCTGCGATGCCGAATCGCTGGTGTCGAGCGCCTCCTTCGCGCGGGCGACAAAGTGACGATTCCGATCGGCACGCCGCACGCCGTTTGGAGCGACGATCCCGCGGGCTCGCGCTCCATCGGCGAGTATCGTCCCGCAATGAATGCCGAGGCGATGTTCCGCGGAATCATCGTTAAGGGCGCTTCGCGGCGCGGGCGCGACTCGCGCGACTAGGATGGAACCTCGAGCCAAAGCGTCGCGAGGGGCGGCAGTGTCAGTGAGACCGAGTATGGAAACAGGTGCCATGCTCGATCTTCGGCTGTCACTGCGCCCGCGTTGCCCTGGTTGCTTCCTCCATAGATCGCAGAGTCAGTATTGAGCAGTTCCTTGTACATTCCACGATGGGGCACGCCGATTCGATAGGCGTACCTGACGACAGGCGAAAAGTTGCATATGCATATAACTTGGCGTCCCGAGGGCGGCGCCTTGCGAATAAAAGCGATCACGTTCTCGTCCGAATTGTTTGCGTCGATCCATTGAAATCCGTGGGGATCGTGATCAGCTTCCCACAGCGCTGGCTGAGCGCGGTAGGTGCGATTCAAATCGCGAACCAGAGCGCGCAACTGGCGATGATCGGCTTCGGCCAGGAGATGCCAGTCGAGGCTCGCATCGTGATTCCATTCGCGCCATTGCCCGAACTCGCCGCCCATGAATAGCAACTTCTTGCCCGAGCGCGCCCACATATAGCCATACAGCGAACGCAGGTTGGCGAATTTCTGCCAGCGATCGCCCGGCATCTTGTCGATTAGCGAGCGCTTTCCATACACGACTTCGTCATGCGACAGGGGCAGGACGAAATTCTCGAACCAGGAGTACATCAGGCCGAACGTAAGATCGCGATGATGAAACCGCCGATGAATCGGATCTTTGGAGAAGTACTCGAGCGTGTCGTGCATCCAGCCCATATCCCATTTGAACCCGAACCCCAGTCCACCGACGTAGAGTGGCCGGCTCACACCCGGCCACGAGGTGGATTCCTCGGCGCACATGATGATACCCGGGAATTGCGCGTGTAATTTTTCGTTCAGCTCGCGGATAAATGCGATCGCCTCAAGGTTCTCATTCCCACCGCGGCTATTGCGTATCCAGTCATTTCCATTTCGTCCATAGTCGAGATACAGCATCGACGAGACGGCATCCACGCGGAGTCCGTCGGCATGGAACTCGGATAGCCAGTACTCCGCGCTTCCGAGCAAAAAACTGCGCACCTCATTCCTGCCGAAATTGAAAATGTAGGTATTCCATTCAGGATGGAATCCCTGACGCGGATCGATATGCTCGTAAAGCGCCGTTCCGTCAAAACGACCGAGCGAAAAAGAATCGGTTGGAAAGTGCGCCGGCACCCAATCGAGAATGACGCCGATTCCGCGCTGATGAAGACGATCGACCAGGTAGCGAAAATCATCGGGACTGCCGTAGCGCGCGGTTGGCGCGTAATAGCCAGTGGTCTCGTAGCCCCACGAGCCGGCGAACGGATGCTCCATTACCGGCAACAGCTCGACATGGGTAAACCCCATGTCATCGATATAATCGGGCAGATGCTCAGCCAGTTCCGCATAGGTTAGAGGCCGGTTGGACTCCTCGGGCACTCGCCGCCAAGAGCCGAGATGCATTTCGTAGATCGAGATCGGCTTGCGGAGCGGATCGCCACTTCGCCGCGTCTCAATCCAGGTTTCGTCGTTGAACTTGTAGTTAGAAGAATATATGCGCGAAGCGGATGCCGGCGGACATTCGGTGGCTTCGGCAAAGGGATCAGCCTTAAGCAGTGGCGGACCCTCTTTCGGATGTATCTCGAATTTATAAGCACCGCCCGGATGAACATCGGGAATGAATATTTCCCAGATTCCGGAACTGCCCAGTGACCGCATCATGTCGAGGCGCCCATCCCAGCCGTTGAAGTCGCCGACTACGCTCACGCCGGCGGCGCTCGGCGCCCAGACGGCGAAAGCTGTACCGGTAACTCCGTCCAGCATGAGGCTATGAGCCCCGAGTTTTTTCCAGATACCCTTGTGCGAATGCTCCGCCCACAGATAGAGGTCGACGTCGCCCAATGTCGGCGGAAATGAATACGGTTGCCGAATACTAACGATGTAATCGCCGGGATACTGAATCTCGAGTTGATAGCGCGGTATCTGCCGCAAATCGGTAAGCGTCAACTCGAAGAGCCCCTCTTCGGGGCGTTCGCTCATTTCGCGTGGGTCTTGCCCTTCGATCAGAAGCACGACACGTTGGGCGGCCGGACGAAACGCGCGAAAGACTACTCCGTTATTAGTGATATGAGCGCCCAGAATCGAATGCGGATCGCTATGCGTTAGCGACAGAAGCCGAGCCAGCTCTGTTTCGGCGATCTGACCGCCAGGCGCGGCGGCGGATTCCGGACCGCGCGGCTGTCTTCTGAACAAATTCATTATTTGTTCGGTTGTACTCATTGACTAACTCAACAACCTGTCGTTCAGGCCGTAACTGGAGCGGAACCGATCAATTGCTTGATCGCGAATAGCGGAACGATCAGCCAATCGGGCCGATTATTCAGTTCGTAGCCGAGTTCATAGATCGCCTTCTCCATCGTAAAGGCGTCGAGCAGCACCCGCAGCTCGTCGCGAGTTTCTGGAACCAGCGACGAAATGTCGTTTGCAATCTTTAGATAACCCTGCAGGAAGGACCACGAGGCCCATCGCCACCAGAACGAAGCCCATGGCTCCATTCGCGCGAAATTGACGCTTCCCAGGGCTTTGCTTTTGAGCTCTTCGGTCAAGGCCGTGAAAGCGGCGTAATGATACGAACGCAGCATGCCGGCGACGTCGCGCAGCGCCGCGCGTTTGTGACGGCGCTCGCTGATTGGCCTTCCTGGCTCGCCTTCGAAGTCGATGATCATGAAGTCCTTGCCAGTATGTAGCACCTGACCGAGGTGGAGGTCGCCGTGCGTGCGAACCCGGCTGACGCTGATTCTGGTGTTGAGGAATTTTTCGAATGGCTTGATGAGATCGCCCTGCCGGGACGTGATTGCGCGGAGTTCATCCTGATCTTCTTTTGCCATTGTGCGCCCGACGCCGTTTGCGAGCCGGAGCACTTGCGACAATTGGTTGCGCATCGACTGGTAGGCCGACCGCCGATACAAAGTCGTGTAAGGTTCCGGAGCGAAATCCGGATCGACCGTGGAGGAGCTGAGCGCGATATGCAGTTCCGCGACGCGTTGGCCCAGCAGCCGCGCAGAGGCGAGGTAGGGTGCCATCAACTCGGCGGCCAAAGGATCGGGTTCGCTTTTTTCGAGCATTTCGATGGGGCTCTTGTCCGCGCGGGGAGCGTCCTGGCGAGTCGCCGCGACTTCAAAGAAGCGCCGCAACTCACCGAGCGTGAATTCCCATGTATCACCCTCATTGGCAACGAAACTCTGAAGCAGCGCCAGCGTGCGCGGCGCCGCGTTGGAGGCGCGGTACTCAATCCAACCTTCGGTTCGCGGTGCGTGCTCGAAATGCGCACGTTCGGTAAGAAATCTGCCTACCTCGAGATCGGGATTCAGGCCATTATCGAGCCGCCGATATAGCTTCAAAATATAACGATCGGAATAGACAATCGAGTTATTGCTTTGCTCCACGCGCAGCAAATGAGAATCTAGCTTGCCCGAGCCATTACTCACATGCTCGTGCGTGCGTGTCGTCTGGCCTGCCAACTGACCCAGCCGGCCGCGATGCCTGCGGTGACGTTCGACGAGATCGAGCAGCGCTTGCGCGAGCGCAGAATCGACAACCGCATCATATAGAATGGCTTCGCTTCCATCATTTGAACTGGCGAGTTCCGCGAGCACACGTTCCGGTGAATTGGCACGGATTTCATTGACGCGATCGCCGGCGGCGATTGCGAGAGGAAGAAGGTATTGCTCGCTCTCAGCGTTCAGGTATTCCACTTCGATCAACAAGAGCTGCGGCGAACCCAATTCTTCGCCGAGCGGAAGGACATCCTTGATTGAAGCACTTTTCAGAATTCGAGCCTTTGACCGAAACCATCGGCAGTGGGGCAGGTAGAGAGGCAACGCGCGTTCCAGCGCCTCTCGCGGCGAACCTTGCAGCATTCCCTCAAAATCAGCGCTGACATCGATTCGCGGCGGGGCATACGGTGCCAGGCCAGTTGCGGCGGATGCCTGCGAAGCTTCCAGAGCGAACCAGACGAAAGCATGGGGCCCGAGGGTCAAAAGATACGGTAAGTCGCCAATCGCCGGAAACGGAGTGCGGCCGAACAGCTCGACCGGAGTCATTCCTTTATATTGGGCGAGGTCGAGTTCCACGTACTGAACAAACCTTGAGAGGTTCGCGACCACCAGAATTCGTTCGTTCTCAAAGCCGCGGATGAACGCGAGGACGTGAGGGTTGTGCGGACTGAGGAACTCCATCGAGCCGCGGCCCAGCGCCTTGTGTTCCTTGCGCAGGGCGATCAGGCGGCGCATCCACCACAACAACGAATGACGATTACTTTCCTGCGCTTCCACGTTGATCGTCTGGTAGTGGTATTCGTAGTCGATGTTGACCGGCAGGATCAGGCGCTGGGGATTCGCGGTTGAAAAACCGGCGTTGCGGTCGGCGCTCCATTGCATCGGCGTTCGCACGCCGTCCCGATCGCCAAGATATACATTATCGCCCATTCCTATTTCATCGCCATAGTAGATAATCGGCGTACCCGGTAGCGAGAATAGGAGGGCGTTGTTCAGCTCCATCGTGCGGCGATTGTTGCCGAGCAGCGGGGCGAGGCGCCTGCGGATGCCCAGGTTAATCCTCATGCGCGATTCCTGCGCAAACGCGCGATACATATAATCGCGCTCCTCGTCGGTGACCATCTCGAGGGTCAATTCGTCGTGGTTACGCAGGAACAATGCCCACTGGCATGACGGGCCAATCTCAGGCGTTTGCGCCCAAATGTCGGTAAGCGGATAGCGATCTTCCATTCGCACCGACATGAATATTCGCGGCATCAGTGGAAAATGGAAAGCCATATGACATTCCTTGCCTTCGGCGAGGTAGGTAACTGCGTCCTCAGGCCACTGATTCGCTTCAGCCAGCAGCATACGATTGGGAAATCGCTCGTCTATGTATTTCCTCAGTTCACTGAGAAAGGCGTGGGTCTCAGGCAGATTCTCGCAACTGGTTCCTTCTCGCTTGAATAGATATGGAACGGCGTCGAGCCGCAGCCCATCGACGCCCATGCCAAGCCAGAAGGAGACCACGCGGAAGATCTCGCGGCGGACTGCGGGGTTGTCATAATTGAGATCCGGTTGATGCGCATAGAAGCGATGAAAGTAGTATGCCTTTGCAACCGGGTCCCAGGTCCAGTTGGAGGGCTCGAAGTCCTGGAAAATTACTCTCGCCTCACGAAACTTCTCGGCGCTGTCGCTCCATAGATAGAAATCCCGATGATTGCCCGGAGCGGAGCGCCGCGCTCTCTGGAACCATCGGTGCTGATCCGACGTATGATTGAGAACCAGTTCAGTAATTACTCGAAGGCCGCGCTCGTGTGCCTCGCGCAGAAATGCCCTGAAATCGCGAAGTGTCCCGCAATCCGGATGTACACTGGTGTAGTCCGATATGTCGTAGCCGTCGTCGCGCATCGGCGATGGATAGAACGGGAGCAGCCACAGAGCGGTGACTCCGAGTGAACGTAGATAATCGAGCTTGCTCGTCAGGCCGGCGAAATCACCGACCCCGTCGCCGTTCCCGTCGTAAAACGATCGTACGCGAAGCTCGTAAAAAATCGCATCTTTGTACCAAAGAGGCGGCGGTCCACCGTTATTCGAGTGATTGCTTGGCATCGGTATGGACTCACAAGCGCTGTTCGATGCGGAGTATGTGACCCGGCTGCTGGGCGGGATCGAGGCGAACATAGTTGCGCTCCGACCAGTCGTAAGTAGCGCCAGTCAGAAGATCGCGAACGCGATAACGTGTTGAAGCGGATAAAGCCGGGGGAACGACGGCCGTGCAGATCTGGACATTGACGGGATCCAGGTTAACGGGCATCAACAATACGTTTGTCATGTCGGCGCTGGTCTTTGCGTAAAACAGGATCTGATCGTTGTCAGTGTCGAGAAAAGTGAGATCGACCAATTGCTGGAGCGCCGCATTGTCGCGACGGATCCGGTTCATCCGCGCGACAAATTCCTTGATATTGTTGGGCGCATTCCAGTCTCGAACCTTGAGCTCGTACTTCTCGGAATTCATGTATTCTTCGGTATTTGGCACGGCCTGGCTCTCGCACAGCTCGAATCCGCTGTAGATGCCGTAAGAGGACGAGAGGGTGGCCGCGAGGAACAAACGGAGCTTGAAGGCCGCCGGACTTCCGCTCTGAAGGATCGGCGGCAGAATATCAGGAGTATTGGTGAAAAAGTTAGGCCGAAGATAGTCGCATACCGGGCTCTCAGTGAGTTCTCTCATGTACTCAGTGAGCTCGTATTTGCTATTGCGCCAGGTGAAGTAGGTATACGACTGGGTAAAACCCGCTTTGGCCAGAACCTTCATCAATTTTGGGCGAGTGAAGGCTTCGGCCAGAAAGATCACTTCGGGATGTTGGTGCTGGATCCGGGCGATCAGCCATTCCCAGAAAGCGATCGGCTTGGTGTGAGGATTGTCGACCCGGAAAATATGGACGCCGTGGCCGATCCAGAAATCGACTACCCGGAAGAGTTCCTGCAGAAGTCCGCGCTGATCGTTGGTGTCGAAGTTTACAGGATAAATATCCTGATATTCTTTCGGAGGGTTCTCGGCATACTTAATCGAACCGTCGGGCCGCTTGCTGAACCATTCCGGATGCTCGCGGACCCACGGGTGGTCAGGAGAGGTCTGAATCGCGAAATCGAGCGCGACCTCGATTCCCAGTCGAT
Source organism: Candidatus Binataceae bacterium (assembly GCA_035508495.1). Classification (NCBI taxonomy): domain Bacteria; phylum Candidatus Binatota; class Binatia (SeqCode); order Binatales (SeqCode); family Binataceae (SeqCode); species Binataceae bacterium (SeqCode). The sequence goes on along the minus strand of DATJMX010000028.1, from coordinate 52,624 downwards.
TGGCGGCCGAAACGAAGCGGTCGAAATCGGCCAGCGTACCCAAGCCCGGATCGATTGCGGTATGGCCGCCGGCTTCATTTCCGATTGCCCACGGGCTTCCGACTGCGTGCGAGCCGCCATTCAATGAATTCCCCGGACCTTTGCGGTTGGTGCGTCCTATCGGATGAATCGGAGGCAGATAGAGAACGTCGAAGCCAAGATCGCGCACATAGGGTAGGCGACCTTCCGCGTCGCGAAACGTGCCGACCCGTCCAGGATCGTTCGACTGCGATCTTACGAAGAATTCGTACCAGGCACTGAACCGCGCCTTCGGACGATCAACGACGAGCTCGAGCAAGGGCTCCGATCGCACGTCACCGAAGCGATCGCTCACCCGCAGTGCAATGTCGGCGAGGCGCTCATCGGATAAAATGTCGAGAGCGCGATCGCGGTGTCCATTTTGTTGAAGCTTCCGGATCGCTGACTCGACGATTTCACGATCGGCGCCGTTTGCGTGCCGCACGATCGCACCCAAATAGTCGATGCCCTCGAGCAGGTCGGAACGTAGATCCCGGCCCGCGTGGGCCTTCTTGATAAAGTCCGCAAGCCAGGAGCCGAACACGTCGGTCCACGCTTCAACGGCATATACGTACCGCGTGTTCTCATTTGGTATGAATCGTCCGCGCCAACGATCGTCACCGATCGATTCCATTGGCGCTTCGAAAAAAGATTCATCTTCTTTGCGCCGCCAGCGCACGGAGGCTCGCAGGAGTTGATGTCCCTCGCGAAAAATGTCCGCCTCAACAACGCAGGGTTCGCCCACCACGCGCTTGACTGGATATCGACCCCCATCTATCGAAGGCGTGACGTCTTCGATGATGATGTGCCCGACACGCCAGTTTCCGGCGAGCGGCGGCAGATGACTCAGATCAATCGAAGACATCCGCATCCACCCCAAACACTGAACATTGCAAACCTTTGGTGTCTGGGTGGGTATGAACAGCAACCGATGTGCCGACGCGTACTCCGGGCGATTTGCGACTCAGCCTTACTAATTGCGATTTATTTTTCAGTGAACAATGAAGATTTTTCAGACGTGGACTTGCAGGAAGACGTAGCGCTGCAAGCCACGCGCGAAATATTGTCGAAGAATTAGGCCCTGACCGACTGCGGACTCAGCCTTGCAAGTTCGCAATAGCTGGGGGTATTCGTTCTCTGCGCGGTTGGTGGCCGTACTCAACATCGTTCGCAACTGCCGATCGGCGCTTACCGATTCAGCATTTTTGATCGCTTGGGAGCCAGGCTTTGTTCAAACGTGTATTGATTGCCAATCGAGGTGAGATCGCGATTCGAGTGGCTCGCGCCGCGGCCGCGCTCGGCATGGAATCCGTCAGCGTATATGCCCCGGCGGACGCTCTATCGCTTCATACTCGCGTTTCAACTGAATCGCGTGCCCTTAACACTTCGTTAGCGACCAGCGATCCGGTGAGCGCGTACCTCGATGTTGAAGCTTTGATCGAGGTTGCGAAGGCGAGCCGCTGCGATTGCGTGCATCCAGGCTACGGATTCCTCTCGGAGAACGCTGCGTTCGCGCAGCGTTGCCTCGAAGAGGGGATCGTCTTTATAGGACCTCGTCCCGCGACGCTCGCGCTGTTCGGTGACAAGACCAAAGCCCGCGAGCTCGCGCGATCGGTGGGGATCCCGATCATACCCGGAAGTCCTGGGGCGCTCTCGGGCGCGGAAGAGGCTGTGGCGATCGCGAAAAAGCTCGGCTATCCGGTGATGCTGAAAGCCGCGGCCGGAGGCGGTGGACGCGGGATGCGCGCGGTAGCGGGCGCGGGCGAGATGCCAGCGGCGTTTGCGCGCTGCCAGAGCGAGGCGCTCGCCGCGTTCGGCGATGGGTCGGTATTTATCGAGAAACTCCTCGCGCGTCCCCGCCATATCGAAGTTCAGATCCTGGGCGATGGCCACGGCAACATCATTCATCTATATGAGCGCGACTGCTCAGTGCAGTTGCGTAATCAGAAAGTTATCGAGATCGCGCCGGCGCCGAAGCTCGAGGCCGGACTGCGGCGGCGCGTCCACGATGATGCGATCCGTCTTGCCCGCGCCACCGAGTACGTCAACGCGGGTACGGTTGAATTCCTGATCACTCCGGACCGTGGCGAGCATTTCTTCATCGAGTGCAATCCACGAATCCAGGTTGAGCACACCGTGACCGAGCAGGTGACTGGCATTGACCTGGTCGAAGCGCAGTTCCGGATCGCCGCCGGCGAGTCGCTGGATGCGCTCGGAATTCGCGATCAGGCCGCGATAGAAGCGCCGCGCGGTTATGCAGTGCAGGCGCGCATCGTCGCGACCGGAAGCGGGGCACTGACGGGTTACAAAGAACCGACGGGCCCCGGAGTGCGCGTCGATTCGTGCGGCTACCTGGGATACGCGCCGCCGCCGCAATTCGATCCGATGTTCGCGAAGCTCATCTGCCAGTCGAACTCGACGAACTCCTTCGCGTCCGCGCTCGATCATACGTTGCGCGCGCTCGATGAATTCCACATCGCTGGCTTGCCGACGAATGTGCGCCAGCTGCGCGCGATTCTCTCGAGTTCGGAACTGCAGGCGGGGGACGCGCGAACCAGCTTCTTCGCCGAACATCCCGAGGTCGCGACCGCGACGGGACCGGCGCCCCTGGCTTCAGCCTCGCTCTCACTGCTCGAACAGCAGGCGACGGCGCTCCGCGGAGGCAAGGGCGCAAGTGCGATCTCCTCGTCACAGCCTGCGAAGGGACTGACCGTGCCCAGTGGCGAGGAAGGTGTTGCGAGCCCGATGGGCGGGACCATCATCGACATCCTGGTAAAGACCGGCGCCACTGTTGAAGCGGGTGCGACGCTGATGATCGTCAGCGCGATGAAAATGGAGACCGCGATCACTGCGCCGTGCGCAGGCGTCGTGATGCAGGTCAGTCCCGACGAAATAGGTGTCGCCGTTACTGTCGACCAGATCGTCGCGACGATCGCGCCAAGCGCACGCGGAGCTGATGCGGACACGCCGCGGCGCTATGGCAACGATACGTGGGCGCCGATGCTCGCCGAGGTGCAAGCGCTGCAGGCGATCGCACATAAGCGCTTTGCGCCGGACTCCAACGATCCCGGCGTTGTGCGGCAACGTCGGCGCGGCAAACTCACCTGTCGCGAGCGAATCGACTTGCTCCTCGACCCCGGCAGCTTTCGCGAAGTCGGCAGCCTCGCCGGCTTCGCAGACTATGATGCCGAAGGCCGCGTCAGCGGTTTCACGCCGGCTAATCATGTTGGCGGGTGGGGAAAAGTACACGGCCGAAACGTTGTGGTATGCGCCGACGATTTCACTTCGCGCGGGGGCCACGCCGACGGCGCGATCGGCGGCAAGAGCATCCATCTTGACAGGTTGTCACTCGACCTCCAGTGTCCGTCGGTGCGGCTGCTCGACGGCTCCTCCGGCGGGGGCAGTATCGCCGCGATGGTTCCGAAGCAACACAAAGCCGGCGAGAGCAGCGCGCAAGAAAGCTCGGGCACGATCGTCGCGGGCCGGCCGCGGGTGTCGGGCGAGGGCGGATCGTTTCTGCCGGGTCATCTCGGGAGCAGCATGTATGTGACGCAACTGGCCGAGGTTCCGGTGGTGAATCTGCTGCTCGGGAGCGTCGTCGGCATCGGCGCGGCGAAGGCCGTGCTCGGTCATTTCTCGGTCATGGTGCGCGACATCGGGCAGCTCTTTGTTGCGGGGCCTCCGGTGGTGAGTCACGCAATGGGCTACGATATCAGCAAGGAAGAATTGGGCGGCTGGCAAGTTCACTGCCGCAACGGTTCGGTCGACAACCTTGCCGAGACCGAGCAGGAAGCGGTCGCGATGACCAAGCGCTTCTTGTCGTATCTTCCGTCGAGCGTGTACCAGGCTCCGCCGGTGCTATCTGTCGATGCGAGCGATCCGATCGATCGCCGCGATGAAGAACTGTTTACGATTATTCCGCGCAAGCGGACGACAACGTTCGACATGCGCCGTGCGATTCGGCTCATGGCCGATCGCGATTCGTTCTTCGAGATCGGTCCTCTATGGGGTACCGACCAAATCGTGGGGCTGGTGCGCTTTGGCGGTTATCCGATGGGCGTGCTCGCGTCTGATTGCCGCCATATCAACGGCGGCGCCATGACGGCCGACGGATGCGACAAGCTGAAGCGACATCTCGACCTGTGCGACCTGTTCCATTTGCCGATCCTGAATCTGATCGATAGTCCCGGCTTTGCGGTCGGCCTCGAACATGAGATCGCGGGCACGATTCGCAAGGGCGGCGAATGGATGGTGGCGTATGCGCAGGTCGCGGTGCCGATCTTCACCGTAATCATGCGCCGTAGTTTTGGCGTTGCCGGCAACAACTTCGCGAGTCCCCGCAGCGGTGCCAGCGCACGCGTGGCTTGGCCCGCCGCCGATGTCGGGGGAATTCCACCTGAAGGCGGGATCGAGGCGGCCTACAAACGCCAGCTGGCCGAAGCCGCCGATCCCGCGGCGCTGCGCGCCGAGATCAACGCGCGCATCGAGAGCGCGCGGGGTCCGGTCGGTCCGCTCAATCGGTTCCAGATGGAGGAGATGATCGATCCACGCGATACGCGGCGCTGGATCTGTGAATGGGCGGAAAATGCCTATCGCATTGTTTCCCAGCCGGCATTGCTGGCGCCGCGCGCACTACAGTTCAGGCCCTAAGCCGCTGCAATGAGAGAGTGAGGGGCTGAGTATTGCGTCCGGCGCGCTGCTAATCGAGATGATAGCGGCGCCGCTTACGCCATAGCGTTGCGATACCTATTCCGAGCGTGGCCGCGGCATCTTCGAGCGTGGGGGCCAGCGCCAGCACGCGGCGAATATGTTCCTGCTCGATCTGCTCGAGGGTAGCGCTTTCCGGCGAGTCTCCCATCCTGGCAGTGCCCGGCTGAAACAGGATATCAGGCAGATCCTCGCGTCTCAGCGCCGTGCCGCGGCTGAGAACGACGGCGCGCTCGACCGCGTTGCGCAGCTCGCGAATATTCCCGGGCCAGGAATAGGCGACCAGCGCTTTGCGCGCGTCTTCGGAAAACTGCAGCCCCGGGCGGCGATTCCTCGCGGCCGCGCCCGCCAGGAGCATTTCGGCGAGCGGAAGAATATCCTCGGGTCTTTCGCGCAGGGCAGGTACTCTCAAATTGATAACATTCAATCGGTAATAAAGGTCGCTGCGGAATCTGCCTGCGCTGATTTCCTGCTGGAGATTGCGGTTGGTGGCGGCGATGATTCTCGCATCAACCTGGATAGTCTGTTCGCCGCCCACGCGCTCGAATCTTTCGTCCTGAAGGAAGCGCAGAAACTTGGTTTGCAGTGTCCCGGGAAGCTCGGCGATTTCGTCGAGAAAAACCGTGCCGTTGTTGGCAGCTTCAAGGCGCCCCGGCTTGTCCTTGATGGCACCGGTGAAAGAGCCCTTCATGTGTCCGAACAGCTCGCTCTCGAGCAGATTCTCGGAGAGAGTTGTACAATTGACAGTGACAAACGGCCGTTCGCGCCGCCGGCTCCACTCGTGGATTTGTCGTGCGAGGACGTTTTTGCCCGTTCCGCTCTCGCCGGTGAGAAGGATAGTTGCGTCGCTTGACGCCGCCGCGTAGGCGGTTTCGATCAGTGTGCGAAATTGCGAACTTTGCGAATTCAGCAGCGGGACGCCGTCGATCGAATTGCGCAGCGTCTGATTCTCGGAGCGTAACTCCAGAACCTCGAGCGCGCGATCTACAGCATGCTCGATTTCGTCCAGTGAAAAAGGCTTGGTGACATAGTCATAGGCCCCCGCCTTCATCGCCGCGACCGCGTTCTGAATCGTGCCGTAGGCGGTCATCAATATTACTATCGTGCGCGGAAACCTGGCCTTGATTTCCTTGAGCAGTTCAAGGCCGTTCATTTCCGCCATTCGCCAGTCACTCAGAACGAGATCGGCGCCGCCCGCGCGATTGAGCACGGAGAGCGCTTCGCTGCCGCTGGCGGCGGTCAGTACTTCATACTTTCGCGATTCGAAGAGGTGATGGAGCGCGTCACGAATGTTTTTTTCGTCATCGACGACGACCAGCCTCGCCATCGACTTCATCGGGAATGGGGCAGATCAACTCTAACGCTGCTGCCCGCGCTCGTGGTCTCAAAAAACATCCGGCCTCCGTGTGCTTCGACGATTTCCTTGGCGATCGCGAGATCGATAACCGTCAGTCCACTCTTGAGCTCGTCCTGCCAATGCTCGTCTTGTTCGAAGACTAATTCAACCAGATCGCGCGGGATACCCGACCCAGTGGCGGAGATCGAAAGCCGAGCCGTTGACCCGGCATGGATGGCAGAAACTTCCACAGACCCGCCCTCGGGAGTATAGCGCAGCGCGTTCGCGATTAAGTTCGATACCACCCATGCGAGCTTCATAGGATCGCCAAAAGATTCGAGTCCCTCATCGATGTGCACGTGAAACGCGATCTCTTTTTGCAACGCCTGGAGGGCGAACTTCTTCGCGACTGAAGCGACCAGCTTTCCGAGCTGAAACTTCGAGTTTTTGACGGTGATCGACAACGTTTCGTCGCGCGTCACATTGAGCAGGCCATCGGACAAGTCGCGAATGCGCTCGAGATCCTCGGAGACAGTATCGATAATCTGATGCTGCTTCGGATCTACGGTTTCGCGTTGAAGCAGTTCAATTCCAAGCGAGAGCGAGGTAAGAGGAGTTTTCAATTCGTTCGACAGTGCCGCGATAAGGTTAGTCTTCGCCCTTTCCTTGTCACGCAAGTAAGTCACGTCATGGAGCGTGACAATTGTACCGAAGGCGCCGACATCATCGATGCAGAGTGGCGCCGGTTTCAATATATACACGTGATCGCGCCCGCGGAGATGAAGGCGGACTTCGGCTTGCTGTTCGCCCGGAGGATAGGTAAGCGCGTGTGCCAGCGCCTCGCGGACGCGGACATAACGAAGATTGGTGTTATCGAGTGCGAAAAAGGACCGGCCGATTGCATCTCCCTTCGGAATATCCAGTATCAGTGCGGCAATCTCATTTAGGTGAGTTACGGTTTGCTCGAGGTCGAGAACTATTGCACCGACGTCGAGGGTTTCCAGAATCGCCGTGGTCCTGCCTTCTTCACCAGGGGCAGCTATGGCATCCATCTAGCGAACCTCGCCGGTAGCGTTTTGTAAGCCCGGGCCTGGAGACGGCCCGGGCGTGTCGGTAATCTATTGAGGTTGTCCGTAGCGTTGCCTGAGCGCGAGGTTAAGCTGCAGAACGTTCACGAACTTTTCGCCCACCAATCCGCCCAATGGCGCGTCGGAATCCTGCTGGAGCAGCGCCTCAATCTCACTTCGCACCTGCTTGGGATCGCGCTTGGTATCGGATGCCCACTTCTGAGAAACGCGATCGAGTTGATACTCAGCGTTGTCCAGGCTGATGTGGGGATCGAGGCCTGAACCTGACGCCATCACCATGTCGGCGGGAATATCCTGGAGCGGCGCATCGGCGTGTTCCTGGCGCCACATATCGAAGAAAATCGATTGAATGTCAGAGCCGGTCGCGACTGGCTCGATATCAGTCACCGATTTGCCATCCGCGCCAGTCTTTGTGACCGACGAGGGAAACTTCCCGGGATTGTCCTTCGAGAAGGTTTCGAAAAAGAGCACCGCAAGATCCGGCGCCTTGGGGTCGGGCGTGCCGGGATTGTCCTTTTTCCATTGCGCGACATCCTTCGGATGTATCTTAGTCCAGTCGTCGACGTAGCTGGCGTGCGTCGGGTCCGCGCTCACCCATCCGGTGGCGAGCTCGTTATGGGCGTCAGCCCATTGCGCCACCAGGTGCGGCTGTCCGCCGAACTTGTCCTGTTGAAACCAGACTTCGATGTCCGGCGCGACTGGCTGTCCCTTTTTGGGACCATCGCTGTAGGTAACGATCGGGCCAAGGGCGCGGGCCACGCGATCGCGTAGTGCGTAATTCGACGCTGACAGGTTGGAAGGGGCGGATGCGGACGCATCATATGAGGCAGCCGAAGGCCGAGGCTGGAAATACTCGTCCTTGGTAAAAGGCTGCGCTATCAGGAGCGAGCCGATCGCCTTGCCATCGGGTCCCTTTATGATGCTGCCGTTGGCCTGAAACGGAAAGAACACCTGGCCGATTACCCACAGTACCGCAGGATAGATTATGCAGACGGTGGGGATTACGAACAGGAAGAGTAGAAAGCTCTTTGAAAAATAGCGTGACATGGCTTTATACCTGAATTGTTCTCCTAAGAGATAAGATGGCCTGCGACCATAATCATGTCGATCAGCTTGATTCCGACGAAGGGCAGGATGACGCCGCCGAGGCCCCAGACCAGCAGATTGCGGCGAAGCAACGCGTCAGCACCAAGCGGTCGATAGCTAACTCCGCGCAACGCGATCGGAATGAGTAATGGAATGATGATCGCGTTGAAGATAACGGCCGACAGGATCGCCGAGGTCGGCGAATGCAAATGCATAACGTCCATCGCCTTGAGCCACGGCAGCGTACCCGCAAACAGCGCGGGAACAATCGCGAAGTACTTGGCTACGTCATTGGCTATTGAGAATGTAGTCAGTGCGCCGCGCGTCATCAGGAGCTGCTTGCCAATCTCAACCACCTCGAGGAGCTTGGTCGGATTGCTATCGAGATCGACCATGTTGCCCGCCTCTTTGGCGGCCTGGGTGCCCGAGTTCATCGCGAGGCCGACATCAGCCTGGGCCAGCGCGGGCGCGTCATTGGTGCCGTCGCCCACCATCGCGACGAGCTTGCCATCCGCCTGTTCCTTGCGGATGTAAGCAAGCTTCGATTCGGGAGTGCATTGCGCCACGAAATCGTCGACGCCCGCCTTGTGGGCGATGGTCGCCGCGGTGAGAGGGTTATCGCCGGTGATCATCACGCTCCGCACGCCCATCCGGCGCAGACGCTCGAGGCGCTCGCTGATGCCAGTTTTGAGGACATCCGAAAGCACCACGACACCAGCTATGTTCGCGCCGTCGGCCACCACCAGGGGAGTCGCGCCCTGGGAGCCAATCGCCTCGACGGCGGTTTTGAGCTCCGACGGGATCGATCCGGATTGACGTTCAACAAAGCGAATAACCGCATCCGGCGCGCCCTTGCGAATCTGGCGGCCATCGGGAAGGTCGATGCCGCTCATCCTGGTCTGGGCCGTGAACGCGACGAACTGTGAACCATTCGGAGCGGTGACGTCGCTGGGTGTCCCGCCACGATCGAAATGAAGTTTAACGATAGTCTTACCCTCGGGAGTTTCATCGGCGATCGATGCGAGCGCAGCTAAACGTCCGAGTTGTTGCGCAGTATATTTCCCTACGGGCAGGAAATCGGTTGCGTGACGATTGCCCATGGTGATGGTGCCGGTTTTGTCGAGCAGAACCGTATCGATGTCGCCGGCGGTCTCGACCGCCTTACCGCTTTTCGCGAGGATATTTGCCTGCAGCGCGCGATCCATCCCCGCGATACCAATTGCGGCCAGGAGTGCACCGATCGTCGTGGGGATAAGGCAGACCAGCAGTGCGACGAGAGTAGGCACATCGGTGCCGAGGCTCTTCAGCGATTCCGTGATGCCGAGATAGCCCATCATGTATATTTCGGCATTGAGGGCCATCGGCCACAGCGGCACGACTACGATTAGAAAGATCAGGGTGAAGGCCGTCAGCACGAGGCTGAGTGCGATTTCGTTGGGTGTGCGCTGACGCACCGCGCCTTCGACCAGAGCGATCATGCGATCGAGGAAGGACTCGCCGGCCGCCGCAGTGATTTTGACGACGATACGATCCGACAGAACGCGCGTACCGCCGGTTACCCCGGAGCGATCGCCGCCGGACTCGCGAATCACCGGCGCCGATTCACCGGTGATTGCCGATTCGTCGACCGAGGCCAAACCCTCAATGATTTCGCCATCGCCCGGTATGACCTGACCGGCTTCAATGGCCACGCGGTCGCCCGGCTTCAGATCGGCCGAGGAAACCTCTTCGATCATATCCTTGCCTTTGAGCCTGTAGGCAGGGGTGTCCTTGCGGGCCTTGCGAAGCGAATCGGCCTGGGCACGTCCACGCGCTTCGGCCAGGGCGGTCGCGAAATTTGCGAACAGGACTGTCAGCCATAGCCAGAAGTCAAGTGCGATGAAGTAGCTAATCGGCACCTGACTCACGGATTGGCTGACTGCCGCTTGAACCACGAAGAGCAGCGTCAGTACGGCGCCGATTTCGACCACGAACATGACCGGGTTGCGCCATTGAACATCGGGCCGCAGCATCAGGAAAGCGTCTTTGATCGCCGGCCGCACCAATTCCGGAGCGAACAATGCCTGAGCACGCGATCGGCGCGGTGGCACCGGCATCGGCGGCACGATGTTGATTTCGGGTGGCGTAGGAGTTTGTTTTACAGCTTCCATTCGAGGCTCCATTGATACTGAAATCGCGACTAAGTCCCTAGTAACTTTCCGTCAAAGGGCAGGGGCCCCGGGTGATCGGCTGCGGTCCGATGCCGCACTTACTGCTGCTGTTAGTTGTGGCACTGTCAACCAAGTTACCTCGCGCGGGATGGCCGCCGGACTTAGAACCACTCCGGCCGTACAAGCGCTACGGTCAAATAGATAAATAAGAAAGCGGAGACAGCGGCTGTGACGTAAATCATATTTGACCTCCTAGATTCGCTCGCACGCTGCGAGGAAAGCGAAGCACAGCGCCATAGTCGTGATGCCCAGTCCGAAAGTGAGTGGGATCCAGGTCCAGAGATCCATCGTGTTAACTCCTCCAAATGGCTATACAGCCGTCGACAATTAAAAAAACAATGTAATAAATGAGGGAGCAATTAATGTGCCCCGGCAAATCCGCCGGTAAAATAAAGGTATAATTGCGTCATTCTTTTCCAACCTTACAACCTGCATGCAACGTCGTTTTTCAATTTGAAACGATAACGAACAGGAGTTGAGGGGCGCGGACGGCTCCGAGGTATTGTAAGGGCCCATGTGGCGATGAATTCGATTTCACGAGCCGGGCGTGTTGTTTGGACACGCCCGGCTCCCGCGAATGCAAATTGGAAAGGATCGAGGCTATCCGCCAAATGGTAATGGACCCAGATGCTCGGCAACGGGACCCAGCGCTGCCACCGGCAGAAATAGCAGCGCGCCGATAATCACGATCGTTCCCATCAGAAGGAACGCGAAAGTGGGAGTATCGTCGCGCATCGTACCCAATCCGAATGGAGCGGACTTTTTCGCGCCCATCCCGGCCGCCAGTGCGATCGGTGCGATAATGGGGATGAAGCGGCTGATGCAAATGACTATTACTGTCGCAATATCCCAGGCCTGACTAGTGGGCGCGGGACTCGGATTATTGTTGAGTCCCCAAGTGTCGCCCAGGCCCTCAAAGCCCGAGCCATTGTTGGCCGACGCCGAGGAAAACTCGTACATAATTTCCGAGAAGCCGTGCGCGCCAGGATTGAATTCGGCCTTTTGACCCCAGCTCGTCGCGGCGAAGATCCCGGTCGGCCACAGGATCATGATCGGGTGAATCAAAAGGCCGATCATCGCCAATTTCATTTCTCGGCCGCCGATTTTTTTGCCCAGGTATTCGGGTGAGCGTCCAACCATCTGGCCCGCGATGAAGACCCCGATGATCAGAAAGACCAGCATGTTGATCATGCCGACGCCTTTGCCGCCGTATATGCAGTTGACCCACATTCCGGCCATTGGCGACACCGCCGCCATCGGATTGAGGCTGTCATGGGCGCAATTAACGGCGCCGCAGGTGACATCGACCGTCATCGCGGCGAAAGTCGCTCCGGCCGCGGTTCCAAAGCGCATTTCCTTGCTCTCGAGATTGCCGAGATGCTGATCGACGGGTAGCCCGGCGACGGCGGGCAGCACGACAGGTTTCTTTCCGGATGCGCTTTGAATTTCGAAATGTCGTTCCTGCGGATGAGCAGTTATTCCGGGGTTCGGCTTGTAGGTATCGAAGTAAATCGACCAAACTACAGTGACGATCATCAAGACCATCATTACTGAGAAAATAATCCAGGCGTGTTTCAACTTTCCCAGCATTCGCCCGTACATCAAGACCAGGGCCATCGGAAACAGCATCATCGCGACGCTTTCGAGAAAATTCGTGAGCGCGGTCGGATTCTCGAACGGATGGGCCGAATTGGCACCGTAGAATCCGCCGCCATTGGTGCCGAGCTGCTTCATCGGAATGAAGGCGGCGAGGGGGCCGAGGACAATAGTCTGCGGCTTGGCCTGACCATTATCGAGCGTGCCCATCGCAGTCGGTTCGAGCGTCTGGACAATTTCGGCGCTCTTGAAGGTCATCGGCATGCCCTGCTGGAGGCAGACCAGAGAAAAGACGAATCCGATCGGCAGGAACATATAAATCATGACCCGCCACATATCGATAAAGAACGAGCCGACCTTGTCGGGGCCGAACTTGAGCGCGCGGATAATTGCGGCCAGCGCGCAGAAGCCGATCGAGGCGGAAAAGAAGAAATTCGAAATCATCACGAAAATCTGGGTGAAGTTCGAAAAATGCACGTCACCCGACCAGTGCTGGAGGTCGGTGTTGGTACTCAGCGACATCGCCGCATGGGCCATCGTGGTGGGCGCCAACATCCCACGATGCAGCTCGTTGAGCGGCGTCAGGGGCTGAATTGCCATTATTATATAGCTGTAGGAAAACAGCAGGATGTTGAAGACCAGCAGCGCGACTGTATATTGCTTCCAGTTCTGATTGCCGGTATCCAGTCGAGCTTCGAACCATTTCAGCACGGCCGGAGGGTTATACTCGCCATTCATTATCCAGGCGAGGTAACGGCTTAGTGGGATCGCGAGCAGCGCAGTCGTAATCAGCATCGAAATAGGTAGGAGCCACATAGTCGAATCTTTTGTCTCCGTTATGCAGGCCTATTGGCCAATCGTCGAATGTTAAGCAAGTTCGATGCTGCGATAAAAACCTCACCAACACAGGGGTTGCGATTCAGGCGCCGTGCCGCGCGGCGCCTGAATCCGCCGCGATTGCACACACATTGGCCACCAATGATAACTAACAGTTCACAATGAAATGGTAAGTGTGATGAACGAGCGAGTGAAACCAGGAGCGGACTCAACTGGACAATTCAAAAACAAATGCGAGGAGCAGGAAGCGCGCCGAAATCTGCCGCCGTACATCGCTCAACCGATCATTTGTGATGATGGAGCGATTTGCGGTGGTGCGGGTGATGCTCGGGCGAGTCACCTGTATCGCTATCCAGGTAAAAAATGATTACAACGAAAATAGCTAGTAGGGCTGGAGCAATCAGCATACTAATCAACCGATACTATGCCGGAGCGATGAAAGATCGCTCCGGCATAATTGCCTCGGACGCTGATCAATGAAGGGCGGAAGCTGCACTCTCTCGAGGCGCCACGGGCGCGAGGTCGAGGGCTTGACGCTCCGTATATGGAGAGATCGGATCGAGCCGAAGGATCATGATCGACTCCGGGTTAACGCTCGTGAGCAGCGTGCGAGCGATTTTCTCGGCCTCGGTATCGGCGACGTTGAGGTCGACCTTGAGCCTGTCCACGAGATCGACCGCGTATTCATGACCGCGATAGAGGCGTTGACGATTTTGGCGTTGCGTTGACGGTGCCCGACGAACCTCGGTGACATCGAAGTCGTCCAGTTGAAGCGCTCGCGCCGCCTCGGTGAAGCGGTCGAGAGTGGCGTTTTCGATAACAATCTCAATTCGTTTCATACTCACAACTCATCCTGCCGGGTGAAGGGCCGGCTCCAGTAAGGCAGAGAGCATGGGACGTGCCGGAGCGAAAATGGGCGCTTTCGCTAGATTGTTCGCTTCGCCCGGCCTCGGAACACTTCGTTTTGAAAGGGGCTGAGCTTTCATTTTGAAAGGTCGCTCAATCGCGGGAATGCCGCGGAGGGTGCCGGTATCCTCTGTCGAATGAAAAAATGCCGGAAAAATCACGACTAAGTGGCAACTAAAAGAATGATTGCGATTTTCGCGGCGCTGGTGCGGAGGTTGCTGTTATGTGACTCGGGAGAGGATCAGTTCGCAGAGAACCTGGTTCGAACATCAGATGGCCAAACCTAGTGTCTATAGACGATGTCAAAGTCTCAGAACTGGTCCCAAGGCCGGGCGTCAAAGGCGCGTGCTGGTGGCATCGCGGCAGGCAGGAACAGGTCCAACGATTCTTCGCAGGTCAATAGTCGCAGCGATAGTTCGACTGCTTACGCCGCGAACTCACGGCCTGGTTTTTCCGAGTGCGATCGCTCCCCAGGACTTGCTCTTCTAGCACAAACCGTTTTCGGTCAAATCCTCGCCTTCAATATCAGTTATGAGAGTAGGCATAAGCTTATGAAACGAATAGAAGCAATAGTGACACGGGCGGCTATGTATGATCTGTGTAGATGCGCCAAGCAACTCGGCATCTTTGGATTTGACTTGTCTGAAGATCATTCGAAACAAGCCGATCGCCGAAGATCGGAATCGAACCGAAATGACGTCAGTTCCCGGCTGGTGGTAGATTTTGCGGTCCCGGATGAAGCGACTAAACCAACAATTCATGCACTCCTCGAATCCGTCCATCCCGAAAGTCTCGCGATTTACAAGATCGATCAAAACGCCAACACCGACCGCCGGCACATCTGAGATTTTTGCCAGCGTCCGGTCTCGCTCCTGCGTGGCTTCGTCGCGCACTGAATGGCGATGACCGGGCTCGACGAGATCGCGATCGTTGCTCTGCTCGGCCTGCTTACGACCTCGTCGTCGATCGCCGGCGCAGCGATGGGACTCTACGCGCCGCTTTCGAAGCGGATGCTGGCCTGCGTCCTGGCCTTCGCCGCGGGCGCGTTGATCAGTGCGCTGGCCATCGATCTAGCATTCGAAGGCGCGACCGAATTGCATCAGCAGGGGTTCCGCGCCAATGAAGCCTGGGCCTTTGTCGGGAGCGGCTTCGCCCTGGGTGCGATAATCTACTATTTCACTTCGTTGTTTCTCGATCAGAAGGGCGCGGCGATACGCAATCCAACACGATTTCGCGAATATGCTCTGGGCGTGAAACAGAAGGACGCGAAAGATACTATCCGGTTGCTGTCGAAGTGCGATCTGCTACGGCATTTGCCGCCTGAAGAGATCGAAAATCTATTGCCCTGCGTTCGCCCCCGGCATCTGGAACCGAATGAGATCCTGTTCCGTGCCGGCGACACTGGAGACGCGCTTTACATAGTCGCGCACGGGAAGGTGGAGGTCCTGTCCGCGGCTGAGAACGATCCGTCCGGGAAGGTAGTGCCCAGTCAGAAGCTCGCTGAGCTTGGCGAGGGGAAAGCATTCGGTGAAATGGCGCTGCTCAGCGGATTGCCTCGTACGGCGACGATTCAATCATCCGCGGAAACCGAGCTGCTCGAAATCGGAAAAGAAGATTTCGACAACCTTCTTAAGAATGACCACCAGTTGGCCAGCGCCGTGCGGCGGCTGAGTCACGAGCGAGCAATCAGCAACTTGAGCTCGGGCGGCTCCAACCCGTCGCGCTGGGTGCGGGTAGCGACGAGCAATCTCGATCATGTCAGCCGCGACGAAGCGGCCAAAATACTGGCTGAAGCTGGTCATGGAGCTGGATTGGCTATCGTACTGGGAAATATTCTCGATACGATTCCCGGATGCCTCGTGATCGGCGCGAAATTCGCCGGTCTGGCGACTATGTCGGTGACGCTGATCGTCGGAATGTTCGTGGGCGGAATTCCAGAAGCCGCGGCGAGCGCCGCGATGCTCAAGCGGGCCGGCTACAGCGCGCTATCAATCTTCGCGTTGTGGTCGACGGTCCTCGTCGCTGGAATGGTCGCGGCAGCTTTTGGAAAGGCATTCATAGGTTCAGGCTCCCACCTTGCAATCTTCTTCCAGGCGCTCGCCGGTGGCGCGGTGCTCGCACTCGTTGCGCATGCGATGATTCCCGAATCAATTCACGAGGGTGGATCCTTGATCGTCCTGCCGACAGTCGCTGGTTTCATATTCGCCTTGTGGCTCGCCCTTGCTCAGTCATTGACTTGATCGGTCTTCAGCTCTGTTGACCCGACCCGCGTATGATCGATTAACATTTCGACGGTCAGCTCCGAGGGAGCCCAGGAGAAGTGTGATGGTTCTTCGCGACAACGAGTTGTTGCGCCAGCGATGCTACATAAATGGAAAGTGGATCGCGGCGGATGGCGGTTCAATATCCGAAATTCAAAATCCTGCAAACGGAGAAACGCTAGGGACCGTACCAACTCTCGGCGCGTCCGAGACGCGAAGCGCAATTGCAGCGGCAGATGCGGCCTTCCCGGCTTGGCGCGCGAAGACCGCCAAGGAACGTTCGACGATCCTGCGCCGATGGTTCGAGCTGTGTTTGCAGAATCAAGAGGATCTCGCGACGATTATGACCTTGGAGCAGGGCAAACCGCTCGCGGAGGCGCGCGGCGAGGTCGCATACGGCGCCGCATTCATCGAATGGTTCGCCGAGGAGGCCCGGCGCATTTATGGCGATGTGATCCCGGCACCCAGTCGCGACCGCCGGATTGTCGTGCTCAAGGAGCCGATCGGCGTCGCGGCGGCGATTACGCCATGGAATTTTCCGATCGCGATGATCACGCGCAAGGCCGGGGCGGCGCTGGCCGCAGGATGCACAATAGTGATCAAGCCGGCGCCAGCTACGCCTTACTCGGCGCTGGCTCTCGCCGAGCTCGGGGATCGTGCCGGCTTGCCGGCGGGCACTCTCAACGTCATCACGGGCGATGAGATCGCGATTGGGCGCGAGCTGTGTGCCAGTCCCGTTGTGCGGAAACTTTCGTTCACCGGTTCAACTGAGGTTGGGCGCATTCTGATCCAGCAATCCGCGCCGACGATCAAGAAGCTCTCGCTCGAGCTTGGCGGTAACGCACCCTGCATCGTGTTCGACGACGCCGACCTCGAGCGCGCGGTCGCGGGAGTCATGGCCTCGAAATTCCGCAACGGCGGTCAGACCTGCGTCTGCGCCAATCGCATCCTGGTGCAACGAGGAATCTATGATCGTTTCGCGGCGAAGCTCCTCGAAGCAATCAAGGCCCTTGTGGTTGGCAACGGAATGGATGAGGGCACGACCATCGGGCCGCTGATCGACCGTGACGCCATCGAAAAGGTTGAACGTCACATCGCGGACGCGGTTCGTACTGGTGCGCGCATCGCCCATGGCGGCCAGCGTCATCCACTCGGCGGCACCTTCTTTCAGCCAACCCTGCTGCTTGACGTTCCGCTTAGCGCCCGTCTGATGAAGGAGGAGACCTTCGGCCCGGTCGCACCGCTTACCCCCTTCACTGATGAAAAAGATGCAATCACGATCGCCAATGATACTGAGTATGGGCTGGCCGCGTATTTCTATAGTCGTGATATCGGACGGATATGGCGAATTGCGGAAGCGCTTGAGTATGGAATGATCGGAATTAACGAGGGCATCATTTCAACCGAAGTGGCGCCATTTGGCGGTATGAAGCAGTCGGGTATCGGCCGCGAAGGGTCAAAGTACGGAATCGAGGAGTATCTCGAAATCAAGTATTTGTGTATGGGAGGCATTTGATTCCCGCCGTCACGAGATGGCATTAACTACGCATTGCATAACCAGGAAGGCAGCCGCGCGAGCCAATCGCGCAATATTCCTTCAGTGGTGAGAGGTTTTGAGCGCAGCTTAAATGGCCCAGGTGGCCGGCGACGCCACTTGTCACGGATATAATTCGACTTCCGAGGTGAGTGATGCATCGTAAGTTACTTTCGCGGCAAGCGCTTTCGCCATCGGCCTGATCGCCTCTAGTGCGCAGACTGCCGACGTATCAACGCTGCTAAACAAGTCGAAGGTCATCAATACGCAGAAGTATAATCGGCGAAAACTGCCAGCTCGAAGGCGGGCAATAATCAGCTCCGGTTCAAGCCGATTCTACCTGACTGTGATCGTGCCGAGATCGATCGGCAGACCGCTCACTCCCACCGGAACTTCATTTTCCGTGACTGCTAATAGCGTTATTTTCTGAGTCGAGGATTCCGATGTGGCTGGAGCGCCGCTCGATCCGCCGCATCCGGCGAGAGCGGCCGAGAGAACGATGAGCGAAGCCACCATGAAGGTGGCGCGCCGCCGAGTTCTGATGCCGAGCGGGAGGATCGCGAAGCCGAACATCGCGAGCGCAAGTGTAAGGCTGGTCTCCGAGCTGAATCTGCTCTTGCTGTTGAAGCTGGCGATGCCCGCGAGCCTCACGTTGTCTAGACTGCCGAGCTGATGCGGCGCGATCGTGCCGCTCAACTCGAAGCTCAGGGATATTCCACCGCCTGACGGAATAGTCAGTGGCGGCGAGAATGTAAACACAGTCGTCGAAGTGATATCCGGTACAGTTACGGTCGTGCTGCCAACTTGATTAACGCCGAGTGATGCCGTCAATGTCAGCGAAGTGAAAATGCCGGGCCGGCTCACCGATACCGTAGCCGACGACACTACCTGCTCGCCAGTATCCGAGGGTGAGTACTGAAAGGTGCCAAGATCGCTCGACGATCCCGGCGAGACGACGCTGCTACCTTTGTCGATTAAAGCGGCATCGCCGCCCAGTGCCGAAGTCGGAGTCGAGGTAGGAGTTGGGATCTGCGTCGGCCCTGTAGAAGAAGTTGCAGTGGGCGTTGGTGACGGACTGACTGTCGCAGTTGCCGTGGCGGTCGGCGACGACGAAGCAGTAGCAGTCGGCGTTTGCGTTGCGGATCGCGTTGGAGTTGCAGTCGCTGAAATAGTTGGTGTCGACGTCGCAGTTGCGCTGGCAGATGAAGTCGCAGTGGGCGTCGTACTTCCGGTCGCGGTCGCTGTCGCGGTGGGAGAAGGAGATCCAGTGGCGGTCGACGTCGGAGTTGGCGTCTCTGTTACTGCTCCCTGCGGCGCGAGTACCCCAAAATACCCATTGTACGCATCGAAAGTACATTGGTGGCATTGGTTCTGAAATGCATCGGCCGTGACTTGTAAAGCTGCCGACGCTGTGCCACCGGCAATGTAGATACTTGTGTCAAAGGGAACGACGGCGGAGCCAATAGCTGATGCCACTGCGAAATCCGTCGCGTTATCAAGGCAGCTTGAGAATACGAGTTGATTGGCCGGCGCCGTGTTGGGGTTCAGTTCTGTGACAAACGAACCGGGGCACGGATTGAAAGCATCGGCGGACAACGGGAAAGTATCTGAGTCCGAAATTCCTGAAACGACGATATTTCCCGAGGATGTCACTCCGATCCCGACGCCAACTTCCGAAGGATCCGCGATGCCGAGATACGGGTCCGAGGTTCCTCCGAGATATGTCGAATATATGAGTCCGCCAGCGGTTGGATTCAGCTCGCTGACGACGGCGCTCGTGCGCTCGTTGACGCAATCCGGGCATGTGCCCTGGTATCCGTTTTTGACCGGGTAATCGCTGGCAATCGAACCTCCCGTGACGTAGGCGTCGCCGGCGGAATCAACAGCCAGGCGTGCCAGGCTCGTTATCCCAGTCGAGCCGGTTAGCAGGGTCGAATATACCAGTGAACCAGCTCCGCTCTGCGTCGTATCGAACTTGGCGACGAAACCGCAGTCCGCGGCCGCGCACGGGCCGGTATTGAGGACACCGGTTGTTGTCGGTAAGTCACTCTCGTTGCTGGTGCCCGAAATATAAGGTTTGCCCTTCGAGTCGACCGCTAAGCCGATCGAACCGGTCAGCGGTTCATTTTCCGCGGCAGCGGCTGCTGAAGTGGCAGTGGTGCCGCTCATAAAACTCGAATAAACGAGCTGATCCGTAAGACTTGGATTCAGCTCGGCCAGGAAAGTTGAATTGCACGGACGGTCGGAGTCAACCAGCGCCGGACAGTTTGACTGGAATGCACTTGTGGTTGTTGGCAGGTCGGTTGCGTCCGTGCCGCCGGTGAAAAAGATATTGCCGTTGTTATCCAGCCCGATTGCTACTGCCGATGTGACGTTGGTAATTTCCGCTGAGATTGGGGTACCCGCGACACTTCCAAAATAAGTGGAATACAGGAGCCCATTTCCATTTGGGTTCAGTTCGGCGACATACCCGTCGGAGCCCGCCGGAGAATTTGCGCAGGCAGGGCAAGCCGACTGATATGCATTAACGAGGGGAAAGTGGCCAGTGGTCGATTCCGTGGCGCCGGCGATGTAGGCATCACCCAGGCCGTCGATCGCGATACTGTTGCCGCTGGTCTTCGCGTTGCCGCCCAGATACGTCGAGTAAACCAGAGTGAAATCCCCATTTCCTGCGGGAGCAAACTTCGCAACGAAGGCGGCGCCCGGACAATTCGACGTATCGCCGGGGCATACGCCCTGGTCGGCCGATGGCAATCCGCCCACCACTGGAAAATCAATTGAGTTGGTATCGCCTACGATAAATGCGTCGCCATTGTTGTCCACGGCCATCGACGTGGCGACCTCCGGTGGTCCGGGCGAGAAGTATTCCGGACGGCCACTGCCGCCGACGAACGAGGAATAGAGCAGAGACGCGCTGCCCGATGCCGCGGGATTGAGTTCGCTGACGAAGCCCGTGCTTCCACTGCCGGCGCATGCGACGCAGGTGGCATCCAACGCGTTGCTGCTGACCGGGAAATCGGAGGATCCGGTGCTGCCGGCGACATATGCATCACCATTGGAGTTAGTTGCAACCCAATAGCCATTCGAGCCATTAGATCCACCCAGGTATGTGCCGTAGTCGAGCGCGGTGCCGGTGGAATTGAGCACGAACACGACATCGTTTTCGTCGCTGCAGCCGTTGGGGCAGGAAGTCACCAAACCATTCGGTGTAGGGAAATCCGAGAAGCCGGTCGGGCCCGCAACGATCGCATTGTGATTCGAATCGACAGCGATGCCGGTATTCTGAGCAAAGTAGCCGCCCGTGTAGGGGAACGTCGTGCCGGCTACGTAGGTTGAATAGACAAGTTGATTCGCCGGAGTCCGCGTCAAGTCCATCTTGGTGACAAAGAAGCCGCAGTTAAATGCCGACGCGTTCGGACATGCAGCTTGAAACGCACCAGTCGTGGTTTGGATCGTGTTGGCACCGCCCGGGATCCCCGCGACGTAAACGTCATCGTTGGAATCCACTGCGATGCCGCCTGTCTGCGCATCGTTGAACAGATAGCTCGAGTACACGAGCGAGTTGGTACCTGACTCGCTCGGATCGATCAGCGAAATAAATGAAGTATTGCAGAAAGGACTTCCGCTACAGGTCGACTGAAATGCGTTCGCCGTCACAGGGAAATCCGTCTCGCCTGCGAACCCGGTTAAGTAGGCTCTGCCGCTACCATCAACTGCGACCGCGTATCCACTGTCATCAACTTCGGAAGTCTGGGATCCGCCGAGGTATGTCGAATAGATTAGCGATGCATTACCCGATTGAGTTGGATCGAGAACAGCAAGGAAAACTTCACCGTTTGGGCATCCATTCGCGCAACTCTGACTATATGCAGTCGAGGTAACCGGAAAACTTCCGCTTTGGGTTATCCCGGTCAAATATGCACGCTCGGTCGCGGGATCGACCGCCATCGCGTTTACGATGTCCTCGTTGTTGCCGTTGGAATTGCTGCCTCCAACGAAAGTTGCATACACGAGTTGATTTTGTCCGCTGAGCGATGGATCGATCACTGCGTATGCCGGAGACTTGCAGTTTTTGCCAACCTGCGGGCAGCTTCGCTGAAAAGCGTTGGCGCTAACTGGAAAGCCGCGGCTCGAGGCATTAGTCGCAAGATGGATGCGGCCCTTGGAATCGACGGCGATCGACGCTGTCTGAAGATTACCCGCGGTCAACTGTCCGTCGGCGGGAAAATAGCTTGAGTAAATGAGTTGGCTTGCCGCCGGCGCATTTGGGTTTATCTCGCTCACATAGATCGACGCCGAATAGGGCAACTGCGGCGTGTAGGCATTCGCGGTGACGGGCAGATCGAGCGAATACGTGCCGCCTGTTAGGTAAAGATTGCCCGACGAATCAGTTACGATTCCCGTCGCGCTGTTGCTGTCGTATCCGTCCTGGGTATGCGCTCCTGTGCCGCCAAGATACGTCAGGTAAGTGATGACGGGATCGATTACGAGAGCGCGTGCGCGATCGTAGTCGGCAACCTGGAAGGCGAGTTGATAGATGCCAGGCTTCCGGCGCCTAAGAAGGTATGAACCATCGACCCGATGCCGCATACCATCGATGGTCTGATAAACGACGGGCTTCAGCAGCCGCATCTCCCGCCCACGCGTTGAAATCGCGATACTGCCATCGCGCTCGGCGCGCGCCGAGTCTGCGCCTTCGATTGCAAGCTTGATCGCGCGCGGATCCGCGCCGGGCTGTAGCACGAAATCGCATTCGAGCTGTCCCTCGCTGCCGTACCAAACCAGATCGACACCACGCCAAACCTGCCGCTCTCGGACCTTCGCGTAGGTCGGAATGTCGGTATGCCAGTTCGCAGGATCGCGACCCATGAAATAGTTGACCCGCGCCCGCATCGGGTCTTCGCCGCGCATAGCGACGTGCGCATTTCTGCCTATGGGCCGCAGATGCAATACCGCCGAACCGATCTTCTGGTTGTGTGAACCCGGGTGGCGCGATGCCGAGCGAACCAGCCGCAGGATCGTGTCTTTGTCCGTCAGGAACAGCGCCAGGTTGCCGCTGTGGGCTACGAAGCGCACCGGGCGCGCGGTCTGTCCACGATTTGGTTCGAAGTGAAGAGGAACGGCGATTTTGACGCGATCACGCGGAGCTGGATGCGAGCGCGCAGCGACCTCCATACCAGGCGCGAGGACAGGGTCGCGCCAGTGGGCCCCAACCCTCAAAGCGAAAAGCGATGCAACAAGAAATAAGGCGAGTGTCCACGCAAAACGAAACCGATTTCGCGCAATCACAAATCAGACTCCCCGTTTCCGACCGCAGTCCCCTCAATTTGGGCAGAAGAAACGCGATTGCGTTGTTCGTTACAATACGCAAATGTACGTAAATCCCCGAATTCACATGCATATTTCGCGCATTGATTTCGATCGGTTCGTCAAGCTCCTGCCGGATTTTTATGTAACGCAGGACCTCGAATCGCTGCCGCGGCATTTGATCAGCCTCGTGCCGCAGCTGATTGCGGTCGACACTTGCGGCTACAACGAAATCAATATCGAGCAAGGCCGAATCAAGGTTCGGATTGAACCCTCGCCCGAATACTTCGGCGTGAAAGATTTCAACGCCACCGCGCGCGCAACCTTGCACGAACATCCATTAGTCGACCACTACGGGCGCACGAGAGACACCCGCGCGCTCAAATTATCGGACTTTGCGTCGCGCCGAAGTTTGCGCCGTCTGCGCCTCTACAACGAGATTTTTCGCCCGATGGGAATCGAGTACCTGATGACGGTGTCTGCCAAGACCGCGCAGACGGATGACCATATCGCGCTTTCGCTCAGTCGCGAGCGTAGCGACTTCTCCGAACGCGATGGGCAGATGCTCGAGATGCTGCGGCCGCATTTCCTGCAGGCGTTCCTCAACGCGAAAGCGGTGAGCGCTGCGCGTCAGGATCAGCAGGAGACTCAGGAAGCGTTGGAAGGTTGCCTGGGCGCAACCACGATCCGCGTGCGTGACGGCCAGATCATAAGCGCCTCGCCACGCGCGATCGATCTGCTCGAGAAGTACGCGGGCGCGATGTCGCCGGCGAATCGTTTGCCCGACGTGATCGCGCGCCGCTGGCGCTACTGGCAGGAGTCGCTCGCCGACAGACACTGCTGGCCGAGTCCAATTGCCCCGATGACGATAAAAGGCGCCGAAGGCGCGCACCTCATCGTGCGGATCTTGCCGCGGCGTTCGGAGGGTTACCTGTTGTTGTTGACTGAGCAGACCGAGCGCGACAACCCGGCGCTACTCGCGCGGCATCTCGGTCTATCGCCGCGCGAAGCCGAAGTATTGCTCTGGGTGGCGCGCGGCAAAACGAGCGCCGAAGTCGCATCGATCATGGATCTCAGCCGGCGCACCGTGGACAAGCATCTCGAGCGCATCTACCCGAAGCTCGGCGTCGAATCGCGCGTCGCAGCCGCGTCGGTTGCATGGGATGCCCTGCGCAGGACGAGCCGCGGCGGTATCTGAGGCTAGCCCTTTGCGCCGTCGACGAAATCCGTGAAACCTGCAGGAGCATAAGGGCCGAAGACGACTTGCTCGAGCACGCCGACGCCCTTGCGCTTGCCATCGCTCGCGCGCACGACCTGCTGGACGTGGATATTCTCCGGCGCCAGCAGATTCAGTTTTTGCGGATCGAACGATTCGCTGCCGATCGCCATCTCGCCTTTCCACATCCCCTGGCCCCATTCGGGATGAGCGTAGCCGAGCCCTTTCATCTGAAATCTCAGAATCGGTTCGAGCGCGATCGTGCGGCATGAGCCGTCGAGCTCGACGAGATCGATCTCGGCGGATTTGGCCAGCCGCGTGCCCGGCACGTATTTCACGCGATGACGCGCCGTGGCCATCCGCAGATCGCGTCCGTCCTGAACCGCGGGCACTTCAGCTTCGCTGGCATAGAGCGGCGCGACGATTCCCTCGCGAACCAGAGCCTCGCCACGAGAGCCGTCGAAGAAGATTCCGTGCGTGATGTGATCGTCCCAGAAAAGCGGCGCCCACAAAAAGAAGATGCCGCCTGGAACGGAGGGTGCGCCGCCGGTCTCGCGCTCGCCGACATTGCGCACGCCCCACGAGCGATCCTTGGTCGCGCGGCAGACCCGCTCGTCCACCTTGATCTCGCCGTCGGGATGGCTAATCGAGCCGCTCCAGCGGCCGAACTGATCGAAGCGCGTCGCGTCCATCGCGCGGCGCGTGCCGGACCATAGAATCTGGCGTCCTTCCTGGATCGCGGCGGTGCGCGCCGAGAAAGTCACGTCGCAGGTGATGCCGCTTTCGTTTTTGTCCAGCACCACTCGCGTCCGGCGCATCGGCTCGATGACTTCCATCCGGAACGGACCGACCTGCATCTCGGTGCGCTCGAGCGGCGCGCGGCGCGAGCCGAAAAAGCTATGCTGCCGGCCGCCGCGCGTGACGACGCTGAAGGCGCAGTCGAGAATCCCGCGATGCGGATACACCGCCATCCCGATGCCGAAGTAGTAGGAGCCATCCTCGGCGTAGCCGTTGTACCAGGTGCGATCGTAAACGTTGCGGTCGCTGCTCGCGGGATGCGCGATCGGTTCCGGAGTCTGGTGAATCGGAAAGTCGTCGAGCTTGTTCAGCATAGCCGTCTCCTCAGTCCATTCGCTCGAGGAATCTACTCGCCGACGCTCTCCGTTTCGAGTCCTTGACGCTGTCCGAGCAATGAACCCGGCGTGAAGTCGATGCCCTTGTAGTTGTTCCTTGCGACTTCGTTGATGTTGCTGACGTATTTCGGCGCGCCGCCATTGTAAACGAAGTAGCGGATCTTGCCGTGCTCGTGGCCCGGCACGTTCGAATTGTAACCCGTGAACCACGATTTCGCCTTGCGCATGAGCATCGCGGAGTACATCTCCTTGACGTGCGCCGCCCAGCGCTCTTGCGCTTCGAGCGCTGCGTCGGCGCGAACATAACCGTGCTCCCTCATGTACTTGAGCAGGTCCGTGCACCAGCTGACGCCGGTCTCGATTCCACGCGGATAGTTCGTCGAAGCCGACCCGCTCTGCGGTCCCGAGGGCATCAGGAAATTCGGGAAGCCGTGCACCATCATGCCGAGGAACGTCGATGGACCGTCGGCCCATTGGTCGCGCAGCCTGGCGCCGCCGACGCCCTGGATGTCGATATGATCGAAGGCGCCCGTGATCGCGTCGAAGCCCGTCGCGTACACGATGACGTCGAAGTCGTAGTCGCGCTCGGTCGTGCGCAGTCCCGTCTCGGTCACCTCGACGATCGGCGTCTCGCTGATGTCCACGAGATGCACGTTGTCGCGGTTGTACGCTTCGAAGTATCGCGTCTCCATTGGCACGCGCTGCACGCCGAAACCGTGATCGCGCGGGATGAGCTTCTCCGCGGTCGCCGGATCCTTCACGCGCTGGCGAATCCTGTCCGCGACGTAGGCGGAGAATTCGGCGTTCGCTTTCTCGTCGGTGAAAATCTCGCGGAAGTTGCGCAGCCAGATTGCAAATCCCGGTGAGTTGTAAAGCTTGTCCCACAGCGCTCGCCGCTCTTCGGGCGACACCTCGTAGAAGCCGCGCCGGTCGGGCTCATGCTCGAAGCCGCCGGGCGTGCGCGCGCAGGTTTTGAAGATTTGATCGTAGCGGGCGCGAATATCGGCCATTTCCGTCTCGGAGATCGGCCCATTGTTGAGCGGCGCGGACCAGTTGGGACGGCGCTGAAACACGGTCAGATCGCCGACCTTGTCAGCGATCTCCGCGATCACCTGGATACCGGTGGCGCCGGTCCCGATAACGGCGACTTTTTTGCCCGCCATTTCGACCGGCTCGTGCGGCCAGTGAAATGTGTGGAAAGAACGGCCCTTGAACTTCTCCATGCCCTTGAAGCGCGGTGGCGTCGGAATCGAAAGCAAACCGACTGCCATCACGACGAAACGGCATGTCAAGTCGCGGCCGTCGTTGAGATGGAGGCGCCACTGGTCGGTGGCCTCGTCGAAGCGCATCGATTCGACCTTGCAATTGAACTGCATGTATTTGCGCAGATCGAATTTGTCGGCGACGTAATTCAGATAGCGGAGGTTCTCGGGCTGGCTCGAGAAGCGCTCTTTCCAGTGCCATTCGTTGAGGAGTTCCTTCGAGAACGAGTAGCCGTAGGTGTAGCTCTCCGAGTCAAAACGTGCGCCGGGATAGCGATTGGCGTACCACGTGCCGCCGAGATCGCCAGCCGCGTCGAGCACGGTGGCGTCGACGCCGAGGTCCGACAGCAGCTTTATCTGATAGATCCCGGCAACGCCGGCGCCGATAACGATCACTTCGTAATTGGTCTTGGTTTTGTCGCTCATGGCTGGCTCCCGCTCTTCGTCTGTCGCCCGGCCGTTGCCTGGGCGCAATTCCACCGGCTATCCAAGTCTCTTAAAAAATATCTGCTCACACCATTGGAAAAAAGTCAAATCCTGTTTAGAATTAGGTTTACCTCAATTTAGCGAAGGAACCGATCGCCCGATGAAGCCCGAACGACAGCGCGCCTTGCTCGACAAGTACCTGCAATTCAAAACCGGCGAATGGAGCGACGTCGCCGACTCATGCATGCGCAACCCGGCCAGCGCCTACGTCGATCCCAAACGCTTCGAGTGCGAGATGCGGGTGTTGTTTCGCGAGCGCCCGGTTCCGGTCGGGCTTAGTTGCGAATGCAGCGAGCCCGGCTCCTATCTCACCGCCAATGTTGGCGGCCTTCCGATCGCCGTCGTGCGCCAGGGCGACGGCACTCTGCGCGGTCTCGTCAACGCATGCCGTCATCGCGGCGCGCCGGTCCTGAGCGGCAACGGCGGCGGCCTCAAGGCTCTCGTGTGCCCCTATCACGCGTGGAGCTACAAGCTCGACGGCACCGCGCTCGGCCGCCCGCAGGAATGGGGCTTCGATGATGTGCCGCGTTCCGAGTGCAATCTGTCCCAGGTCGCGGTCGCGGAGCAGTACGGTTTGATTTACGTCCAGCCGAATGCGCGCGGTCCGATTTCAATCGACAATGTGCTCGAAGGAATGCAGACTGAGATCGCCGAGTACGATCTGCCGAAGTATTCCCATTTCGAAACCCGCAGCCGCGAGTGGAACTTCAACTGGAAGTTGATCCTCGACACTTTCACCGAGAACTACCACATCCCGTCGCTGCATCGCCGCTCGATCGCGCCCTACTACGACGATCGCCATTCAATTTGGGATACCTACGGCCTGCATCAGCGCACCGTCAACTTCCGCCGCAGTATCGACCGCGAGCTCGAGAAGCCGCAGGCCGACCGCCTCATCCTGCCGCACACGACGATCGAATATTTCCTCCTGCCGAACGCGCTGCTCACGCATCAGCTCGATCACCTCGAACTGTGGCGCGTGACTCCACTGGCAGTTGATCGCTGCATCGTTTCGACCAGCCTGTATGCGCCGGAGCCGGTCACTTCCGATGCCGCGAAGAAGCACTGGAAGAAAAACCTCGACATGCTGCTGCAGGTTACCGAGACCGAGGACTTCCCGATGATGGCGAATATCCACGCCGCGCTCGCGTCAGGCGCGCTGAAGGAAGTCATCTACGGCAGGATCGAGCCCGCACTGTCGTTCTTTCACCAGTCGCTCAACCAGCTTGTCGAGCAGTCCGGAGAAGCTTGAGCGGTGGAGCTGGGACTTAGAGATAAGGCCGTTATTATCACCGGCGGTGCGTCGCATATCGGCCAGGCGATAAGTTTCGCCTTCGCATCCGAGGGCGCGCGTATCGCGATCATCGACAAGGATGCCGCCCAGGCGGAACGCACGGCGGTCGACGCGAAACGTCGCGGCGCGCCGCTTGCCATCGTCGTAAGTGCGGACCTGACCAATCACGATGCCGCCGCCGACGCATGCCAGCACGCGATGCGCGCGCTCGGTGGTGTCGATGTCCTCGCGGCGAACGTCGGTGCGAACTGGCCGAAGTTCTTTCTCGAGACTCCGCCCGAGAGCTGGGACCATCTGCTGCATCTGAATCTCGGCGCCGCGATGTCCTGCGTGAGGGCGGTGTTGCCGCGAATGATCGAGCAGCGGGGCGGATCGATCGTCGCGACCGCCTCGACGGCCGCATTCGGCGAGCCGCGGCAAAGCGTCTATGCCGCCGCAAAAGCTGGAGTCGTCGCGTTTATGAAAACGATCGCGCTCGAATACGGCCGCCACGGAATTCGCGCAAATCTGGTCGCGCCCGGGCTCGTTCTGCCGGACGAAAATGAAGAGTTAGGAGCTGATTCGATCTGGCGCGATCGTGAGTCGATCATGAATGATGCGCAGACCGAGTATGTCGTTCGCAACACGCCGCTGCGCCGGCTGTCGAAACCGGAAGATATTGCCAAATCGGTTTTGTTCCTCGCCTCGGAAGTAACTGGCCGCCAGCTCACCGGTCAGATGCTGACGGTGTCGGGCGGCTTCGCGATGCGCTGATCGCAATGCATGTGGGAGTAGGAGGGATCGCATGGCGGTGAAAGCAGCGCGGGCGTATGCGCACGCGAAACGTCCGCAGATGAGCTCGAAGGGCGAGCTCAAACGCAAGCAGATTCTCGACGCGGCCGCGAAGGTGCTCGCGCGGCGCGGATATATCGGCACGCAGCTTTCCGAAATCGCCGCCGAGGCTGGAACCCAGGCCGGCAGCCTCTACTATCACTTCGAGTCGCGCGAAGAATTGCTCGAAGAGGTTCTGCGCGAGGGCGTGCGGCAATCGTTCACGCATTCGCAAAGCGTGGTGGATAAATTGCCAGTCGGGCGCACCCCGCTCGAGCGTCTGTGCGCCGCGGTTTCTGCGCATCTCAGGTTCCAGCTCGTCGAGAGCGACTACGCGCGCGCGGCGGCCCACTCGACCGGCCAGGCGCCGGAAGACGTATGGAAACGGGTCAACGAGAGATTTCGCAAGTACGGCAAATTTTTCGATGACCTGATCGAGGCGGCGATGAAATCCGGCGAGCTCGATCCCAAGGTAAATCGCAGTGCGCTGAGGATGCTCATAATTGGCGCCGCGAACTATGCCCCTGAATGGTACCGCCAGACCGGCGCGCTCGACGTCGATCAACTTTCCGATCTGCTGGTGCGGCTGCTCGTCCGCGGCGTTGCAGCTGGCTCCTCGCGCTGACGCCGTATGTCTTGAACCGCTAACAACAAGTCATCTGGCATTGCGAACGATTTGCCGATAGCGCAAGCGCTCGCGGTTTTCGTCTGACCAGTGCTAGAGAGGCTGAGACTGTTCGGTTCGCAATTATGGAGCGATCCGCAATCACGCTCGTGTGCGTGGGGAGATATCGATGGGCACTCTTGATGGAAAAGTCGCGATCATTACTGGCGCCGCGCGCGGCCAGGGCGAAGCCGAGGCTCGACTCTTTGTGGCCGAAGGTGCGCGCGTCATGTTGACCGACGTTCTGCCCGAAGGCGACGACGTTGCGAAGTCGCTCGGCGATCTCGCGACGTTTTCAAAGCACGACGTGAGCAATGCGGCCGACTGGACGCACGTCGTCAACGCGACCAAGGATCGCTTCGGGCGCCTCGACGTGCTCGTCAACAATGCCGCGATCTACCGGATGCGATCGCTGCTCGATACGACTGACGAGGACTTCGACGAAATTACCCGCATTAACCAGCGCGGTCCTTTCCTTGGTATGCGAACCGTGGCGCCGGTGATGCGCGCGAGTGGCGGCGGTTCGATCGTCAACATCTCGTCAGGCGCGGGGCTTAAGGGTGTGCGGAACATGATCGCATACGCCACCAGCAAGTGGGCCGTTCGCGGCATGACCAAGTGTGCCGCGCTCGAGCTCGCGGCAGATGGAATCCGCGTGAACTCTATCCATCCGGGCGTGATCGAAACTCCGATGCTCAAGGGCAATCCCGACGCCCTCAATCAGGCGATGGTGCGCGCGACGCCGATCGCGCGCATCGGACAGCCTGAAGATATCGCGCGGATGGTGCTGTACCTTGCTTCGGACGCCGCCAGCTTCATCACGGGCGCCGAATTCACCGTCGACGGCGGCGCAACGGTCTGACGACTAACAGCGAGGATCGAAATGGGTGCGCTCACTGACAAATACTGCATCGTTGGGGTCGGCGAGACTCCGCATATGCGTCCGTCGAATCGCACGACGCTTTCGATGGCCTGCGAGTCCGTCAGCAAGGCGATGGCCGATGCGGGCCTGAAAGCATCGGACATCGACGGCATGACGAGCTACCAGGTGGGAGATTCGACGAGCTCGGGACATGTCGCGACCGCGCTCGGGCTGCGGCTCAACTACTGCCTCGATATCGTCGGTGGCGGCTCGAGTACTGAGGCGTTGGTCGCGCATGCGATCGGTCTCATCGAAGCGGGCTACGCGAAAACGATCGTATGCTTTCGCTCGATGAACGGGCGCTCCGGACGCCGCATGGGCGGCCAGATTCCGGGTGGTCCGATTCCGGTCGCGACTGCTGACGGTGACAATCAGTTTTACATGGGATGGGGCTGGACCACGCCCGCGCAATGGTTCGGTATGTCCGCGATGCGCTATCTGCGCGACACCGGATGCACCACCAAGGCGTTCGCCGAGATCGCGGTTGCGCACCGTTATCACGCGAGCCTCAATCCCAAGGCGAGACATCGCTCGCCAATCACGATCGAGGATCATCAGCGCTCGCGCTGGGTGGCGAAGCCGTTCCGCCTGCTCGATTGCTGCCAGGAAACTGACGTTTCTGCCGCGATCATCGTGACCTCGCGCGAGCGCGCTTACGATCTACGTCAGCCTCCTGTGTTTATTCTGGGCGGATACGCGCGCACGATGGCGGATAATCCGCAGTGGAACTACTCGCGTCCCGTGCTGCATCACGTTGCCGGAAACTATGGATGGAAGCGCTCGTTCGGCATGGCCGGGATTACTCACAGCGATGTCGATTTCGTTTCATGCTACGACGCGTTCACTTTCACGACGCTGATTCAGCTCGAGGCGAATGGCTTTTGCCGGCCGGGCGAGGCGGGCGATTTCGTCAAGGGCGGGCGTCTGCAAATCGATCATGAGCTGCCGAGCAACCTATCGGGTGGCCATCTGTCGGAAGGCTATACGCACGGCGTGCAGATGGTGATCGAAAATGTGCGCCAGCTAAGGCATCGCGCCGATGATGCCTGTGCAGGATGGCCCGACGGCAAGCATACTTACGATCGCGATAAGGGATGCCGTCAGCTACGCAAAGCAAGGATCTGCTGCGGCATGGCGTGGGGGACGGAAACGATGGCGAGCTCGCTGATTTTGCGCGGGATGACGGCGTAAGAGGAGTCACAACAATGGCGGTAACAATTGACTATTCGAAGCTGCGTATCCTGCCTAATCCCGATACCCATGAATGGTGGGCGGCCACGCGCCAGAACAAGTATCTCGTGCATCAATGCAGCAAGTGCGGTCACAAGTGGTTCCCGCCGACGATCCCGGCGTGCAGCAAGTGCATGTCGATGGACATCGGATGGTTCGAGACCGCCGGCACCGGGGTCATACACAGCTACATCGTCGTGACGCAGCCGATCGTCGGCGCGTTTATTGAAGCGGTGCCATATGTGGTTGCGATCATCGAACTCGACGATTGCAAAGAGGAAGACGGCACCGTCACTCGCGTCGCCGGCGTGCTAACCAACGATGAATCTGAAGTAGCTATTGGTCTGCCATGCAAGGTGATATTCGAGCCGACCAACGACGCAAAAATAGTGATGCCCCGCTGGCAAATAACCGGCACCGCCGAAAATACCTGGCGATTCAGCGAGTAGCACGAACGGGACTGGTTAGTGATACAGTCCTACTACCTGGATATTGACCAGCGCGTTCCGATCGTCAGTGAATACGTGGGTGACGCCGATGCCCAGGTTATCGGGCTCGCGCTCCAGCGAAGTCACACCGTAGAAAATCTGCTCGTCCTTGGCCTGCGAGAGGACTTTCGTGACGATTGTAAGGATCGACGTTCCCATCGCGACTGCGGTTCCCGCGATCGGATTGGCTCCCGTGACAATGGTCTTAAGCGCGGTCATGGCCGCTTGGCCCTCCGTGCTTTGCAGCGCCGCCTGGATCGCCTGCGCCACGTCGCGTTGATGCTGCAAGCTCCGCATCACCAGCACATGGATATCGAGGAAAGAGGGAATCGCGCCTAGCGATCGCTCCACGGTGAAGCCCGGATCGGCGATCGGAAGGTCATCGCCGTTGAAGATACCATTGAAAATTCCGGGCGAGCCTAGTTGCGCCGGCTGCTGACTCTGGTCGCTCGCGACCAGGATTATTGGGTATATGTCAGCGGGTTCCTTTCTTCCCAGCAGATCAGTCTTGTGATTGTTCTGTATCTGAATCTTGGTGGCACGAACGATCACCCCCTTCAGATTGTCGAGCGGCGCAGGACCCGCAGCTTGAGCTGATACTGCGGCTCGCGGTGGCTGGTAAACGGTATCGGGAACGAGTACTGAGGCCATTGCGAATTTCCCTTTGCCTCTCCCACTTTCGTGATAACGGCCACGCTCCGGGAGACGACGGGCGCCAATATCTCAATTCGGCGCTGGAATGACAAACAGGAACGAGAGGTCCGGATAAAAAACTATTTCAGGGTGAAGCTTCATTCGTGCCTTGACAGCCGTTTCTCATGATGCAATCAATCACTTGATTGATTGAGGCAGAGGGATGGGACGCGCAACCGCATCGGGAAAGGCCGCCACCAATCGCAGCGATGCGATTGTGCATGAAGCGTTGCGTTTGTTCGCCGAGCGCGGCCTGCATGCGGCGTCGATGCGCGATATCGCACGCGCAGTCGGGCTCACTGAAGGAACGCTCTACCACTACTACGCGAGCAAGGCCGATATTGTTGCGGCAATCGTCGAGCGCACCTTTTTTTCCGCTGACGAAGTGAGTGCGACGCTGGCCGACAACGCCGAGAGATCGCTTTCCGAACAACTTCTCGCAATAGCCGATTGGTTCTATGCCGTACTGAACGAGTATCGCGTCGTCACCGCGTTTTTTATGAGCGAGGCCTCCCGCCTCTCGCCAGACTCGCCAACGATAAAACTCGCGGCGCGCTTCGCTGCCCTGTTCCGCGGGCGCGTCGAGCGGCTGGCACTGCACTTGGCGAAACAGAAACCTGGCGGCGATCCCCGGCTGCTGGCGGCGCATTTCTTCGACTCGCTGGGAGGGTTCTGGATCATGGAAACGATCGTGGCCAAGAAAGCTCCGTCGGCGGCGAGATGGCGGAGCTACGCTGAATCGATCGTCGGCTTGATCGTGGCGAACTGCGCATCAACCGGCGCCGCCGGCTCGCGCTGCGTCAGATCGAAATCAAGGAGACCGCAATGGCGGACCAAATGGTGAACGAGACTTCCGTATTTATTGTCGGCGGCGGGCCGGTCGGTCTTTCGATGGCGCTGCTGCTCGGCCGCTTCGGAATCGATTGCGTGGTGGCTGAAAAGAGTCCCACGACGACGGATCATCCGAAATCGCGCGGATGCCTGGTGCGGACGATGGAGCTCTTTCGTCAATGGGGCGTCGAAGCCACGATTCGGACGCGCGGCCTGCCCCACAACTCCGATGTATTCGCCTTTGTCGAAAGCGTCGCGGGCAAGGAGTATGGCCGCACGATTCCGGAGCCGGACCTGGGACAGTCACCGACCTGGAAGTCTATCGTCGCGCAAGACGCGGTCGAAGAGGAAGTACTGAAAGCAATCAAATCGGCAGGGCGCGCCCGCGTTTTGTTCTCAACCGAAGTCAGTTCGGTAGTGGACGAGGGCGAGCGGGCCAGTGTCAAAGTCCGCTCGCTCAAGACCGGCGAAGAAACGAAGTGGCGGGCGCGTTATGTTATCGCGGCCGACGGCGCGGGCAGCCCCGTCCGGCGCGCGGTGGGAATCGAGATGGTCGGTCCGGCGGTGCTGGCCGTGATGGCCAACGAATACTGGCGAGGCGACCTCTCGCGCTTCGAAGCGGCGCGCAACACCACGGCGTTTTTCATTACTTCGAAAGAATCGGGTTCGGTGCCGTCCACTATTCTCAACACCAACGGACGCGATCGCTGGCTGACGATATTTTCGCTGGGCGCGGATGAGAATGCGCTCCCGCACAATGATCAACAACTTGTCGAGTTCATCAGGCGTCAGACCGGGGTGGCCGACCTCGGCGTGGAAGTGATCAGCCGCTCGGTATGGAGGATGAGCCGGCAGGTCGCCGCGGAGTTCAAGCGGGGCCGGGTGTTCCTCGTCGGCGACTCGGCCCATCGCTTTCCGCCGACTGGCGGCTTCGGCCTGAACACCGGCGTGCAGGATGCTCACAACCTGGCGTGGAAGATCGCCTTCGTGCTGAAGGGCTGGGCGTCGGAGACGCTGCTCGAAAGCTACAACCTCGAGCGCAAGCCGGTGGCGGAATCGAACGCCGATTTCAGTATCGGTAATTCAATTCGCTTTCCGCTGGCCGCCGAGGCGATCAAATCGGGTAACGCCGACCAGATCGCGTTCCGAATCAACGACGTCAACAACCATCTGCACAGCACCGGCCAGGGCCTCGGCTTCAGCTACGAACAAGGGGCGGTAATCCAGGATGGAACCGCGGCTCCCACCCATGACACTCGCCATTACCATCCGACGGACCGGCCGGGCTCGCGATTTCCGCACATATGGCTCGACCTCACGCGCAAAACCTCGACTCTCGATTGGTTTGACAAACAGTTTAGCGTGGTCGCGGGTCCGATGGGCGGGGAATGGATGGAGGCGGGTCGGCGCGTGGCCGACAAAATCGGCGTGCCGCTCGGATTGCATACGATGCCCTCGGTGAATCCCGAAGACGGCTACCAACTAGGTCTGCGCGGAGCGGTGCTGGTGCGGCCCGACGGCCACGTCGCGTGGCGGATGCCGTGGCTGCCGAGCGATCCCGATCGCGAGCTCGCGCAGGCACTGCGCGCGCTGCTGCACTGAAGCCGATGTCGCGCTAGCGCGGCCCGCGCCAGACGACGGGGAAGACTTCATCGTCATTTGCAGGCGCGCCGGGCTTGAGGCGCGAGACGTCGCACACTTTGAAGATCGCGTCGTCAACGCCTTTGCGCGGATCCCAGATCGCGTCTTCGCCAAGCCATCGTGTCGACAATGCTACGCGGCGCTGCGTTTTGGATCGATTCCCGCCTGATGCGTGGCAGGTGAGCGCATCGAAGATCAGCGCATCCCCCGCTTTCATGTCGAATGAGATGATGTCGTATTTGCCGGGCGTCGCGCTGAAGTCTGGACAATCTTCGCCGGTTCCTTCCTGCAGCCAGTCAGCTCCCTCGATTTTTGAGTAGAGCGGCTTGTACCATTTACCCCAGCGATGCGATCCGCGCACGAATTCGAGGCCGCTCGTTTCGCGATTGCAGTCCGTCGCGGCAATCCATATCGAGCAGATCTTGCCGCCCTTGAATGGCCAGTAGGGCAGATCCTGGTGCCAGAAGAATACTTCCGCGGTCTCAGGCTCCTTGATGAAGAGCTGGTCGAAAAAGATTCGCACCTGCGATGCTCCCATGGCTTGCGCTGCGAGCCCGGCGACGCCCGACTCAAATACGTAGTCGTGGAAGAACGGAACTGAACGATAGAGCATCCGATCGTTGTAGAAGCGGCCGTTCCCCGCCTTGCTCTTGATATTCATGGCCCAGCGGCTCGGGTGGGCCAGATTTTCGTCGGCCGCGGCCCTGATTCGCGGCAGCCACGAGGGATCGATCACGGAGCGCAGGCAGGCGACGCCGTCGCGATGAAACTCAGAAATCTCCTGCGGCGTCAGATCGCGATACGGTTGCATTCCCATGGCCAGGCACTCCTGTAGTAAAGAGTTGAGCAAGGGCGAAGAGATGCGCAACGAGGAGGTCTAACGAGTTTTCTGACCCACGTCCAGTCTTGACTGCGGTCAATATTCGCAGTAACAAAAGCCGATACACGCCAATTGCTAAGACCGGAGGCCGAGAGATGTTTCTGCGCAATTGCTGGTATGCGGCCGGATGGAGCAAGGACTTCGCTCCGGGACAGCTTTACCCGTTATCGATTATCAACGAGCCGATCGTCGTGTATCGCAAGGAGAACGGCGAGCCGGCCGCGCTCATCGATCGCTGTTGTCATCGGCTGGCGCCGCTTTCGCTGGGCCGCCTCGAGGGTGACGATCTGCGCTGCATGTATCATGGTCTCAAGTTCGCGTCTTCCGGCAAATGCGTCGAGATTCCCGGCGAATCGAAAATTCTCCCGCAAGTGCGCGTCCGCAGTTATCCGATTCGGGACAAGCATTCGATCGCGTGGATCTGGATGGGCGAGCTCGAACGCGCCGACGAAGCGTTGATTCCCGACTTCGTCGGCGTGGACGATCCAAACTGGGTCATGCGTCCCGGGCGGATGGACTACAAGGCCAACTACACACTTATTAATGAGAATCTGCTCGACCTGTCGCACATTGCGTTTTTGCATTGCCAGAGCCTGGGTGCGAGTCTCACGCCCGAAGGCACTGGACCAACCACAGTAACCAAACTCGAGCGTGGGGTCAGAATCCAGAACTGGCTAATCGGTGGAGAGCCTCCGGGCAAGAGCCAGAGCACCCGCGGCAAGCGCACCAACGTCTGGCAGACCTACGAATTCCTCGCGCCGGGCATCTTTCTCCTGGGGGCGGACGTTTATCCAGATGGCACGGCCGAGAAATTCGATCAAAAGGAACCTGATGGGATCGGCGTTGTACATCGACAGTTCACCTGCCAGGCAGTGACGCCGCTCACCGACAGGACCACTTGCTATTTCTTCGCATACGGACCATGGGCGAAAGAGCCTGAGCTGAAGGAACGGCTATACGAAGTCGGCGTCAAGGCATTTAACGAAGACCGCATGATGATCGAAGCGCAGCAGCGTAATATCGATCTCTCGCCCGAAACCAGGATGGTGAGGCTGTCGATCGATAGTGGCATTGCTCAGTTTTACCGGGTGATGGACGCGCTCATGCGTGCAGAGGCCAGCTCGGCAACCTCTACGAGCTTCACCGCATCAGAAATCGCAGCGTCGGCGGGTAAGTGAAAACGATGGCCGGAGCGGCGCAGGTCATAGAACTGGGACGCGCGGAGCGCAACAAACGCGAGAAACGCGAGCGTCTCATCCGCGCGGCGCGCGAGTTGTTCCGCACCAAGGGGTTCGCTGCGACCACGACTAGCGAAATTGCCGAGCTCGCTGACGTCGCGAAAGGCACGCTCTTTTTTCATGCAGGCTCGAAGGAAGAGTTGCTCGTCATGATGTTCCAGGAAGACATGGGACGGACAATCGAGCGGGCCTTCGCCATGATCAAAGGCGAGACATTTTACGATCAGATGATGTACGTCTTCCGCGCGATGATCGATCAGAATCGGCGCGACCTCGAGTTAGCGCGGATCTTCGTCAAGGAACTGCCGTTCGTAAAGGGCGATCGTCACGGCGTCGCCGCGACCGCACAAGACTTCTTCGACAAGATGAGCCTGCTGATCGAAGAAGCCAAGAAGCGCGGCGAAATCATCAAAGACGTTGACTCGCGGTTGCTCGCTCACAACTTGTTCGCACTTCACTATGTATTCACGCTGTTATGGCTTGGAAGCGGCGAAATTTCTCCGGAGGGCCGTTCTCCTTCGATGGGGGAGATTCTGGCTCTCGAGCTCAAGGGGTTCATGAAAAGCCCTGACCGTCAGCGGGCAACGGGTAAAACATCAAAAACCAGGAATCAGGCGAGGTCCTAATATGAGCAAGGTCAAAGTTGCGGGCGTCGAAGTTTCGACCGATCATTTCATCGACGGCAAGCGCGTCGAATCCAGGCGCAAGTTCCCGAACTGCTCGCCGATTAACAACAAACATATTGCTGATGTGAGCGCGGGGGCTGCCGACGAAGTCGATGCCGCCGTCTCCGCGGCGCGGCGTGCCTTTCC
This sequence comes from Candidatus Binataceae bacterium, assembly GCA_035508495.1. Taxonomy (NCBI): domain Bacteria; phylum Candidatus Binatota; class Binatia (SeqCode); order Binatales (SeqCode); family Binataceae (SeqCode); species Binataceae bacterium (SeqCode). The sequence continues at coordinate 14,099 of DATJMX010000028.1, read as the reverse complement.
GCAATGGGCGGCGCTCGGACCCGAAGGACGTCATCCGATTCTCAGTCGATTTGCCAAAGCGATTCAGGATCATGCACAGGAAATCGCCGCCGTCGAAACTGAAGACAACGGGTCATTGCTAACTGGCAATGCCGCCCGGATGGTCCCGCGCGCAGCTCTCAATATCCAGTTCTTTGCCGATCGGGCGCTGAAGCTGAACGATGAAAAAATCGATTCGCCCGAAGTAGTCAATCATGTTCGATTCGATCCCGCCGGCGTCGCCGCGCTCATTACGCCGTGGAATGGACCATTCATGCTGACGACATGGAAGGTAGGTCCATGTCTGGCCGCGGGTGACACCGCGGTCGTGAAGCCGCCTGAATGGGCGCCGCTGACCTGCTCGTTGATGGCCGATCTTGCGACTGAGGCTGGAATTCCTCCCGGCGTGCTTAACGTAGTGCAGGGAATTGGCGAGGAGGCAGGCGCCGCACTATCTGCGCATTCCGATATCGATCGCCTCAGCTTCACTGGTTCGACCGACACCGCTCGGTTGATTGGCGCTTCGTGTGCGAAATCGCTCACACCGGTTGCCTTCGAGCTCGGCGGCAAGTCGCCGTTTATTATTTGCGCGGATGCCGATCTCGATGCGGCTGCGCAGACCGCGGCGGGGCAGTATTTCAACGCGGGTCAGGTCTGCCTTGCCGGTACGCGGCTCCTGGTCGATGCGAAAGTCGCCGACGAGTTTCAGGCCAAATTCCGCGCCGCCGCATCGCATATGACCGTCGGCGATCCGCGCGACAAGAACACTCGAATTGGTCCGCTTATCACGCCAGAGCACTACAAGCGCGTGGAAGGTTTCGTCGAGCGTGCCCTCAAAGCCGGGGTGAAGCCGGTCTGGGGAGGCCATCGCCACAGCGCCGGCGAACTATATTTTGAACCGACGCTGCTCGAAGGCGTGTCGCAGGAACAGGAGATCGTGCAGCGCGAGGTATTCGGTCCCGTTCTTACCTGGCAGACGTTCCGCGACGAGGACGAGGCAATCAAGCTCGCCAACGGAACCAGCTACGGTCTCGCCGCGACGATATTCAGCAAAAATGAAGAGCGCGCGATGCGCCTTGCGAAAAGCGTCGTTGCCGGGACTGTTTGGGTGAACTGCTTCTTCGTGCGTGAGCTTGGCGCACCGTTCGGCGGCAGCCGCAATTCGGGAATCGGCCGCGAAGGCGGCAACTGGAGTTTTGACTTCTATTGCGATGTGAAGAACATCGCGGCTATGAAAGGTTCATTCGCGTAAATCGTCCAGCGCGAGGAGGGAATGAGATGGTCCAGGTAACTGAGCTCGGATATATCGGATTCGGCGTTAAGGATCTCGAAGCGTGGAAGAAGTTCGCGAGCAACATCCTCGCGATGGAGGTAGTCGAAGAAGGCGAGAGCGATCGCTGCTACCTCAGGATGGACTATCAGCATCATCGCGTCGTCCTTCATTCTGATCCGTCGGATGACCTGATGTATCTGGGGTTTCGTGTCGCGGGCCCGGAAGAGTTCCGCGCGATGCAGACCCAGCTGAGGGAGGCCGGCCTCAAGTTCAGGCTTGGTGACGAGCGCGAAGCTACCGAGCGCCAGGTGCTCGAGGTGATGAAGCTCGAGGATCCGGATGGCAATCCGATCGAGATCTTTCATGGGCCTCACGTCCAGTTTTCAAAACCATTTCATCCCGGGCGCGCGATGCACGGCCGATTCAAGACCGGTTCAGGCGGCGTAGGTCACTGTATAATTCGCGAAAAGGATACCGACGCAGCCTATCGCTTCTATTCCGCGCTCGGTATGCGCGGGAGCGTCGAATACAAGATTCGCCTCGGCGATCGCACGCTGGCGCTGATGTTCATGCATTGCAACGATCGCGATCATAGTGTCGCCTTCGGAGTGCCGGGCGCGACCAAGCGTTTTAATCACATGATGATCGAGGTGGAAAACTTCGACGACGTTGGTCTCACTCACGAGCTCGTGCGGCGTGAGAAAATTCCGGTGCATATCACGCTCGGCAAACACTCCAACGATCATATGTTCTCTTTCTACTTCGAGACGCCGTCGGGATTCATGCTCGAATATGGTTACGGCGGGCGCGCGGCTACTTACCAGTCCGAATACTATTCGCAAGATATGTATGGTCACGCGCCCGAAGCGGGCGGATTCGGTCCGCCGCCTAAGGAACGCCGCTAGGCTGCATAGTGTCGTATTGGGTGAATCTGCTCGACTGCGAAACGCAATTCCTGAAGGGGCGCTATCGCACTCGGATCCTCGAGGCGGGAGAGGGATTTCCCTTTGTGCTCCTGCACGGGATGGGCGGCCATCTCGAGAATTTCGTCAACAACATTCCCGAATACGCAAAACATTTCCATGTCATCGCGATGGATTTTCTGTGGCATGGACGATCGCAGACTGCGGGTTTCGACGAAGCGGTGTTGCCGCCGCTGGTCGATCAGCTTCGCGATGTGCTCGATACGCTGAAACTCGACAAGGTTCACCTTGAAGGCCAATCGCTCGGAGGATGGGTCGCGGCACTATTCACGCTCAAGTACCCGGAGCGCGTAGAGAAGCTCGTGCTTACTACGGCGACTGGCTATGTACCCGATGAGGGCGCGATTCCCGGATACAGACGTCCGAACGCGGCGGCGACAGTCGATCAGGCGCTCACAGTATTTGACGATCCCAGCGATGCAAATATCCGCAAACGCCTTGAAGTAGTCGTTTTCGATAGTTCATTGATCAGCGACGAGACCGTTGCCCTTCGCGCAAGGATCTATCGCGATCCGGCCGTCAATCGAGTGCTGCGCGAGGTGATGCGAAACTATCTTGCCGGAGAAGGTCCCGCGCGAAATTCGATTACTGACTCACTTGCGAGGCAGATAAATCGCCCAACGTTGGTGTATTGGGGTGACAAGAATCGTCCGGGACCAGAGGTTGGCCAGCGTCTGGCGGCAATGATTCCAGGCGCGAAGTATCACGGTGCCAGCGATACCGGCCATTGGGCGCAGTTCGAGCACTGCGAAGAACATAATCGCGTTGTGCTGGATTTTCTTCTCGATCGAGGCTGAACGATATGGATCTGGGAATCAGCGGGCGAAAGGCCCTGGTGTGCGCTTCGAGCAGAGGATTGGGCCGCGCATGTGCCGAGGCGCTTGCGAAGGAAGGCGTCCACGTATTCATCAACGGCCGCGACGAGAAACGGCTTGCGCAGACGCTCGAAGAGTTCCGCAGCCTTGGCTTGCAGGCGACTGCGGTAACGGGCGACGTTACGACCGATACGGGTCGTAGCGCGTTGCTCGCAGCCTGCCCCGATCCGGACATACTAATCAACAATAACGCCGGGCCTTCGCCGCGCAGCTTCGTCGAAATCGATCACGAAGACTGGCTAGCCGGTCTCGAGGCCAACATGATCGCGCCGTTACTGTTGTTGCGGGCATTGTTACCGGGAATGAGAAAGCGGCAGTTCGGAAGAATAATCAATATCACGTCCGCGATGGTTAAGCTTCCTCATCCCAGTATGGCGCTGTCTTCGGGGGCTCGCGCAGGTTTGACCGCGGTTATGAAGGGCCAGTCGGTCGATTGTGCCCGCGACAATGTGACTGTTAACAATCTGTTGCCGTACATAATAGATACGGACCGGCAACGATGGCTGGCGCAGCGGCGCGTCGACCAGGAAAAGATCAGTTTTGAGCAGGCTCGCGCCGATCAGATCCGGGGTGTGGCGGCAAAACGAATGGGAGAACCGCGCGAGTTCGGCGCGATCTGCGCGTTCCTCTGTAGCGCGCACGCCGGATACATCTCAGGCCAGAGCATCCACGTTGATGGCGGATCCTATCCGGGATTGATCTGAGTCAGTTGCAGCGGCAGGAGAACATCTGATGGAACTAGCCACTATCGCGCGGATTGCAGGAGAGCTGCACGAGGCTGAGAAGAATCGAAAAGTAATCCGGTTCTTATCAGCCCAGTTTCCTGACATGACCGTCGCGGATGCCTATGCAATTCAGAAGGCATGGGTCGATATAAAACTCGGCGAAGGACGCAAGATAATCGGCCACAAGATCGGGTTGACCTCGCGCGCGATGCAATCGATGGCGAATATCAATGAGCCCGACTACGGCGTGCTGCTCGACGATATGCTCTACCACGACGGCGCCGAAATACCGGCGAATCGTTTTATAAGTGCAATGCTCGAAAATGAGCTCGCATTCGTTCTTGGCAAACCCCTAAAGGGTCCCAATTGCACTATATTCGACGTGTTGAACGCGACTGAGTATGTAATTCCGGCGCTCGAAATTGTCGATTTGCGCACGCGCGTCGACGATCCTGACACCAAGCGGCGCCGATGGGTCGTTGATACGATCGCCGACAACGCCGCCAACGCCGCGCTAGTGTTGGGCGGGCGTCCGATCCGGCCGCTGGATATTGATTTGCGGTGGGCGGGGGCTCTTTGCTATCGCAACGGAGTGATCGAGGAATCTGGTCTCGCGGCCGCGGTCCTGAATCATCCGGCGAACGGAATCGCATGGCTGGCAAATAAGCTCGCGCCGTTCGACGAGCGACTCGCAGCGGGCGAGATCGTGCTTGCGGGATCATTCACGCGCACCGTGGCTGTACGTGCCGGCGACGTGTTCCACGTCGACTACGGTCCTTTGGGATCGATTTCGTGCCGCTTCGTCGGGGAGCGTTGAAATGGACGTACCGGTTAATCGATTCAAGCGCGCGATCCGCGAGGGAAAAGCGCAAATCGGGCTGTGGCTCGCGCTCGCCGATCCGGGTGCGGCGGAACTCTGCGCGGGAGCGGGTTTCGACTGGCTATTGCTCGATGCTGAGCACGGCCCCAACGATCTGCGGACCCTTCTGGCGCAGTTCCAGGCGATCGCGCCATACCAGAGTCATCCGATTGTGCGGCTGCGCGTGGGCGATACGCACATGATTAAGCAGGTACTGGAGATCGGCGCGCAGTCGCTCTTGATACCGATGGTCGAAACCGCTGAACAGGCCGCCGCCCTGGTTGCGGCGATGCAATATCCTCCCGCCGGAGTGCGCGGCGTGGGCGCGGCGCTCGCGCGCTCGTCGCGATGGAATCGGATGCCGCAGTACCTCAAGCAGTCCGGCGACGAGATGTGTCTGCTGGTGCAGATCGAAACTCTGCGCGGTGTGGAAAACGCCAAGGCGATCGCCAATACCCCCGGCGTTGACGGTGTCTTTATCGGACCGTCCGATCTGTCCGCGTCGATGGGCCATCTCGGCAACCTGATGCATCCCGACGTGCTCTCCACGATCGAGCGGCTGATGGGCGAAATTCGCGCCGTGGGAAAAGCGCCCGGAATATTGACCGGCGACGAAAAGCTCGTGCAGCGCTACATAGAGCTCGGATGCAAGTTCATCGCGGTCAGCGCCGATACGCTACTGCTGGCGCAGAGTGCCGATCGCACTGCGGCTCGTTTCAAGGAGTTTGTGCGCTGAACGCAATCGCTTCCGCAGCAGGTGCATAGACATGGAAGTCAAAGAGCTTGGACACATTGTGCTCTACGTCAGGGACGTGGAAGTCTCGCGCCCCTTCTATCGCGACGTGCTGGGTTGGAAAGAAATCGTTCATGGTCCCGGCGTGGCCGCCTATTCGTCGGGCCGCACCCATCATGAACTGCTCCTGATTCAAGTCGGATCGGAAGCCGCGCCGATCCCGCATCGGCCGCGCGTGGGTCTCTATCACTTCGGACTCAAAGTCGGCGAAAGCGACGATGAATTGCGAGCCGCGATCGCGCGCCTGCGTGAAGCCGAGGTGGCAATCGTTGGGATGTCCGATCACGGTGTAACGCACAGCGTTTATCTGCTCGATCCCGACGGCAACGAAATCGAGATCTATATCGACGTGCAGCCGGCCGCGTGGCGCGACGATCCGGAGCGGGTTCAGATGTACACGCGGCCGCTCCGAATCTGATTTGATCGCGGACTTGATGGCAGGCCATGACTTCGAGTAGCGGATAGCTATGGGTAACTCGCAAGCGAATAGCAGGCGGGCTCTCGACGGTATCCGAGTAATCGATCTGACGTGGCTGCAGGTCGGACCGCAGGCGACGCGCCTGCTCGCGACCTTCGGCGCGCAGGTGATTCGCGTCGAATGGCGCGAGCGCAAGGCCATCGACTTTATTCGTTACAGTCCACCTTTCGCGCCCGACAATGCGCGTTCCGATGGCGGTCGAAGCCAGGGCGTGACGCGCGGCCATGGCATAGCCGGTAACGTTGACCGTGGTGCGTACTTCAACAACACCAACCCCGGCAAGCTCGGCATCACGCTCAACCTGAATCATCCCAAGGGCCGCGATCTGTTGCGGCGCCTGGTGCGCGACGCGAACGTGATTTGCGAGAACTTCAGTCCGCGCCAAATGGAGAAGTGGAATCTCGATTACAGCGAGCTTCGCAAGATCAATCCCGGCATTATCTACATACAGACGACCGGCGTGGGTAAAGCCGGTGTCTACCAGGATTACGTCAGCTATGGGCCGACAGCGCAGGCGTTCTCCGGCTTGACGTATCTTTCGGGTCTTCCCGAGCCGCATCTTCCCGCCGGCTGGGGGTACTCCTACCTCGATCATTCGCCGGGATACTTCGGCGCGATCATGTTGATGGCCGCGATTCGCCGCCAACGCGCCAAGGGTATCGGATGCTACATCGACATGTCGCAGTCCGAGACCGGCCTGATGCTGTCGGGGACTTCCATACTGGAACATCAGATCACGGGAAAACCGACTCAGCGTTACGGGAATCGAATGCCATTTCTCGATTGGGCGCCGCACGGCGCCTATCGATGCGCTGGCGATGACAATTGGATCGCGATCTCAGTTCAATCCGATGAGCAATGGTGCGCATTGGTCGAGGAAATGGGATCGCCGGCGTGGGCGCTCGAAACTCATTTCGCGACTGCCATCGGCCGCAAGCAGTATGAGGATGAACTCGACGAAAAGCTTACGCGCTTCACGATAGGCTGTGATCGATACGATTTGATGGAGCGATTGCAGAGCCGTGGAGTTCCAGCCGGAGTAGTGCAGAAAGCTCCTGATCGATTTGACCGCGATCCGCAGCTCAAGGCGCGCGATTACTACGTCGATCTGCCGAGCAGCGAAATCGGCACCTGGCCGGTTGAGGGGTTTCCCGCCAAGCTCTCGCGCTCGCCGGCCAATGTTGGTGGAACCACGGGGCGCGCGGCGCCGAAGCTCGGCGAAGACAACGAATTCGTCTATCGGAAACTGCTCGGGCTCGGTTCAAACGAGATAGCGGCACTCACCGAGGAGAGTGTGATTTGATCGACGACGGCAATCTGAGTAATTCGCTCGCCGATCTGTCGATACTCGAGATCGGCGATCAATCCGGCGACTACGCCGGAATGCTGCTCGCTGGCCTCGGTGCGGAAGTAATCAAGATCGAGCCGCCGGAAGGATCACCATCGCGAAAGATCGGCCCATTCGCAGCGAGCGGCGACGATCGCGAGCGCAGTCTCTATTTCTGGCGCTACAACCTCAACAAGAAGAGCGCGGTGTTCGAGGTTGACGATCCTGCGGCCCATTCCATTCTTGCCACTTTGGCATCGAAGGTTGATATTGTCCTACTGGCAGGCGAGTACGAAACCGTCAACAAACAAGTTGCAATCTGGCGCCAACTCGTGGCGACCAATCCGCGCCTGATAGTATGTTCCATTACTCCGTTCGGTCTCGATGGACCGTATCGCGCGCTCAAGGCGACCGACCTTGTTCAAATGGCATTGGGCGGGATCATGGCGGTGTGTGGCTACGATCCCGATCGCGACGGCCACTACGATACTCCGCCGATCGCGCCCGCGATGTGGCATTCGTATCACCTGGGTGGCGAGTACGCGGCGGTCGCGCTCATGGCGGCGGTCAATTTTCGCGAATTGACGGGCGAAGGCCAATTCATCGATCTCTCAATTCATGAAGCAGTGAACACCTGCACCGAGGTGGCAATTCCGACTTATGTGTACAGCGGCCTGGTGGTGAAACGGCAGACTGCCCGCCATGCGGCGCCGAATGTCACGCGCGCGAGGCTTTCCAAAAGTGCCGATGGAATTTTGATGCTGGCGAATCTCAGTCCATTCGAACGCGAGCAGCGAGCATTGGCTAATCTCGCCGACCAGGTCGAGATCGGTCACATACTAGGAACCCCGGAATTTGCCCAGCTCGAGAAAGACGATCGGACGGCTGCGGCAATATACAGAAATGACCTGCTCGAGGAAGTTGTCGGAAGCCTGCCGGCAAATGAGATTTTCACGCGAGCGCAGGCGCAGGGACTCGCCTGGTCGCCCATTCGCCGGCCCGAAGACAATCTCAATGATCCGCACTTTGCCGCGCGCGGAAGTTTCGCGGCGATTCATCAAGAACAGATCGGAAAGGATCTGCGTTATCCAAATACAGTCGCGAATGACGGACGCGCGCCGCACTTTTCCTATTCACGCCGGGCCCCGCGTCTCGGCGAGCACACCGGCGAAATACTCGCTCGTATCGCCACCAAATAGTGTCTGCGACAGCCGACGTTAAGTGAGATTCGATGAACGGAAAGACCCTTCTCATCGCGAATCGCGGTGAGATCGCGATTCGGATAATTGAAGCGGCCGCCGCGCTGAGCATGCGCACGGTCGCAATTTATTCCGAAGATGACGCCAACTCGCTGCATGTGGTCCGCGCCGACGAGGCCCGGCGAATCTCAGGCACTGGTGCAGCGGCATATCTCGACGCGGATCAGATCGTTGCGCTCGGGAAAGATGCCGCAGCCGATGCGATCCATCCAGGTTACGGTTTTCTCAGCGAGAACGCAGCGTTTGCTCGCAAGTGTATCGACGCAGGAATCGTTTTCGTTGGTCCGTCGCCGGAGATGCTCGAGTTGTTTGGCGACAAGGTCAAGGCGCGCGAGCTCGCTCATCGATGCGCTGTTCCTGTACTTGGTGGAACCGGCGGCGCAACCAGCCTCAGCGACGCTAAAGCATTTTTTCTGGCTGGCGATTCGAAGCCGGTTGTCATCAAGGCGCTCGCCGGCGGCGGCGGGCGCGGGATGCGAGTCGTTCGGAACATTGATGAGATCGATGAAGCATATCCGCGCTGCCAATCGGAGGCGCGCGCCGCGTTTGGAATCGGCGACGTCTACGTCGAACAGTTGATGCCGCTGGCGCGTCACGTCGAGGTGCAGATTCTCGGCGACCGCGCGGGCAACGTGATCCATCTGTGGGAACGCGAGTGCACGGTTCAGCGCCGGCATCAGAAGCTGATCGAGATCGCGCCCAGCCCGAGCATCGACGAGTCGCTGCGCAACCAGCTTCTCAACGCCGCGATCAAAATGGCGCAGTCCGTGCGATACGAGACGCTCGGCACCTTCGAATTTCTCGTTGGCCGTGACGGCGCCTTCGCCTTCATCGAGGCCAATCCGCGTTTGCAGGTCGAGCACACCGTCACCGAAATGGTAACCGGCGTTGACCTGGTCAAGGCGCAGATCGAGCTCGCATTCGGTGCGACGCTCGATAGTCTCGATCTTGGACGCAACGAAATTCCGAAGCCGCACGGCTATGCAATTCAACTTCGTATCAACGCAGAATCGATGAAGGCGGACGGGTCGGCGCGTCCGTCGAGCGGCACCCTCAGCGTGTTCGAACCGCCCAGTGGGCCGGGCATTCGCACCGATTCGTTCGCGTATGCCGGTTACGCGACGAATCCCCGCTTCGATTCGCTGCTCGGCAAGCTCATCGTACATTCGGCCTCGCCTGATTTCACGGTTGCGATCGCAAAAGCGTCGCGCGCCCTGAGTCAGTTGCGAATCGATGGTCTCCCGACCAACGCTGCTTTTCTGCAGGCCGTGCTTGAGCATGCGGATTTCAAGGCAAATCGCATCCATACCGGATTCATCGAGGAGAAGATCGCCGAACTGACCGCGAGCTCAGCGCATCGGCGGATGTTCTTTGATCGCGCCGCGACCCGAACGACGGTCGGCGCGAAAATCGATCAGATCGATCCGCTCGCCGTTCTCGATCACGGAAAATCCTCGTCCGACAATCTGGCTTCGACGCAGCCGCGCGGCGCGCCGGACCTCGCCAGCTTCGACGCCGCCGGGCCTGATGGCACTACCGCAGTCCGCTCACCGATGCAGGGGACAATCGTTTCGATCGACGTCAACGAAGATGACGTGGTGACTGCGAGTCAGCAACTCGTGATTATCGAAGCGATGAAGATGGAGCACGTTATCCAGGCGCCGGCGAGCGGTATCGTGCGCCGCATCGCGGTGGCAAAGGGTGATACCGTTCCCGAAGGATGCCCGCTGCTATTTATCGAAGAGACCGAGGTCGACGCAGCGGCGGCCTCAAAGTCGATCGCGGTCGATCTCGAATACGTACGGCCCGATCTGGCCGAGGTGATGGCGCGTCACGAGCTGACGCTCGACGCGGCTCGACCCGAATCAGTCGCGCGTCGTCGCAAAACGAATCAACGAACCGCGCGCGAAAATATCGAAGACCTCTGCGATCCCGGATCGTTTGTCGAATATGGCGCATTGGCTATTGCGGCACAGCGGCGTCGCCGCACCGTCGAAGACTTGATCAAGAACACGCCGGCCGACGGCTTTATTACGGGGCACGCCACGATCAATGCCGATAAGTTCGGCCCCGAGCGCGCGCATTCAGTCGTGATGGCATATGACTTCACGGTCCTCGCCGGCACCCAGGGCCATCTCAACCATCGCAAAACTGACAGGATGATCGAGTTCGCGCGCGATTTCGGACTTCCCGTTGTGCTGTTCGCCGAGGGCGGCGGTGGTCGTCCCGGCGACACCGACGGTCATTTCAACACGCGCACGTTTCACGATTTCCCCAAGCTCAGCGCGCTTGTGCCCCTGATCGGGATCGTCTCGGGGCGATGCTTCGCCGGCAATGCGTCGATGCTCGGATGCTGCGACGTGGTAATCGCGTGCCGCAATTCGAATATCGGCATGGGCGGTCCGGCGATGATCGAAAGTGGCGGACTTGGCATCTTCCGTCCCGAGCAGGTCGGTCCGATCGATGTTCAGGTGCCGAGCGGTGTCGTCGACATCGAAGTTACCGACGAAGTTGAAGCGGTCAGCGTCACGCGGAAATATCTGTCCTATTTTCAGGGCTCGCTCGATTCTTATGAATGCGCCGATCAGCGCTTGCTAAGAAGTATAATTCCGGAAAACCGGCTTCGCGGTTACGATCTTCGAAGTGTGATCGGCACTTTGGCGGACACCGATTCCGTGCTCGAATTGCGGCCGCACTTCGGGCGCACCACGATCACAGCATTGGTCAGAATTGAAGGACGTGCGATTGGTATCGTCGCCAACAATCCTATGCATCTGGCGGGAGCAATCGACAGCGACGGCGCTGACAAGGCCGCCCGGTTTATCATGCTCTGCGACGCATTTGACATCCCGCTTGTTTATTTGGCTGACACGCCCGGAATCATGGTTGGGCCGGAAATAGAAAAGACCGCGCTCGTGCGCCACTCATCGCGGATGTTCCTGGCGGGCGCCAATGCACAAGTGCCCTTTCTGACTATTGTACTTCGCAAGTCGTACGGCCTCGGCGCTAACGCGATGCAGGGCGGATCGCCCGACGTCCCGGCCGCGATGGTTTCGTGGCCGACGGGAGAGTTCGGCCCGATGGCTTTGGAAGGGGCCGCCAAGCTTGGCTATCGCAAGGAACTCGCGGCGATCGCCGATCCTGTCGAACGCAAGAAGCTGTTCGACGAGATGGTGGCCAAGATGTATCGCGGTGGCAAAGCGCTCAACAATGCGTCTCACTTCTTCCTTGACGACGTGATCGATCCGGCAGATACGCGGCGCTGGATCACCTCGATACTGCGATCGACGCCAGCGCCCTCCCGTCGTAAGACAAAGAAATATCCATTCATTGACAGTTGGTGATTCGAATCAGCTAGCTTGGCAGGGAATTGACTATGTCAGATTCAACTTTCGCAGCTCCTTTAGCGACGCCTTTTTACAAGGATCATGTTCTCTACCATGCGATCGATGCTGCTGGTGTTCCACCGGTTCGCGCGTGGACCTTCAACGGGTGGCAAGCCGAGAGCATGTCATGGAAGAAGGGTTGTTACATCCATGCCGGCCTGTCCAATACCGGTCCACTTTCCTTCAAGGGACCCGACGCTGAGAAATTCCTCGAAAGCATCTGCATCAACAGCTTCAGGAAGTTTCCCATTGGGAGCATGAAGCATGCGGTCATGTGCAACGAAGATGGCCTGATTGCCAATCACGCGATCACGGAACGAAAAGGGGAAGGCGAGTTCGAAGTGTTCGCAGGAACCCCTTGGCCGCTCCAAAAACTCGAGGCGAGTTCTTACAAGGTTGAAGCGCGCCGCCGCAGCGATTACCTGTTCCAGATTGCGGGTCCGACGTCGCTCAAGACGCTGGAGAAGGCTACGGGCGAGAGCCTGAGAGAGCTCCGCTTCCTACGATTTCGGAATAGTCAGATCGACGGCACGCGAGTCGAGGTCGCACGCATCGGCATGAGCGGCAACCTCGCGTATGAACTGCATGGTCCGATGGAGGAAGGACCCAGGATATACGATGCCGTTTATCGCGCCGGCCAGGAATTCGGCATCGAGCGGCTGGGCTGGGGAACCTATCTCGTAAATCATGTCGAAGGAGGATTCCCCCAGGAAACCTGGACCTTTATTCCCGTGCCGGGCATGCCCGATGAAATAGCCAGATCGTTTATCGGCCAGTTCTTCAAGGTCTCGGGCAGCGTTGATCCGGCGAATCTGCGCGCGCGATTTCGCACGCCTGTCGAAGTCGGATGGCATCAGATGTGTAAGTTCGACCACGACTTTATCGGGCGCGCCGCGCTCGAGGCCGAAGTCGCAAAGCCGAAGCGAACCGTAGTCACGCTGCGATGGAATCCCGAGGATGTGCTCGATATCTACGCTTCGCTGCTCAGGCCCGGCGACGCGTATAAGCCGCTCGATTTGCCGTATGCGCCGAACGTCTGGCCGCAGGCGCATGCCGATCACGTCCTGAGGGATGGTGGTGAGGCGGGGATCTCGTCGGGAACGACTTATAGCTATTACTTCCGTGAAGTGATCTCGATGGGCTGCATCGATATCGACGCATCGAAGATCGGCACTGAAGTCGTCGTGCAGTGGGGCGACTACGGCGGCAAGATCAAGAATGTTCGCGCGACGGTCGCGCGGTTTCCGTACCTGACCGAGGCGCGGAACAGCGATCTCGACGTCAAGTCGCTCGGGTAGCGAGGCGGATTTCGCAGCTTCTTCTCATTTGCGGCGGCTGTGCGGGGATGAAAGTCTTAAAGCAGGCCGGTGCAGGCTTAAAGGAGAAGCGAGGTGGACGAAAAAATCGCGGTTGGATTTCAAACTTTTCTCGCTGATGGCGCCCAGGAATTCGGAGCGGTCCGCGAGGTCAAGCCGGGCGGCCGTTCTGAGATATTGGTGTACGTAGAAAACGCGGGCGACTTCACCGTTCCGCTCAGCGCCGTCGAAGCTGTTCATTCAGAGAAAGTCATCTTGAACTGCGCCAAGCTGAGCAAGGATCTGCTTCGGGCAATTGGCCATGCGCACGATCGCGAAGTTCCTGGGGCGTGAAGAGCGATGGGCTGAATATGACCCTGCTGAACATCGTTGTCATTCTTGTGATCGTCGGACTCGTGATGTGGCTGATCAACACCTACATCCCAATGGCGGCAGCAATCAAAAGCCTGCTCAATATCGTTGTCTTTATTGTGATGCTCGTATGGGTCCTTCAAGCCTTTGGGCTAATTGGAAACATTCCCGGATTACATATTCCACCGCTGAAGTGACTAACGCCGTTATCGCGAAGTGTACATTCCGGATTGATCAGCGGAAGCCAGGTTCGCGCCGGACAGCTTTCCCTAGCATTCCTTTGCAAGAGCAACGTTGCTGATCCTTGCAGCGATGTGATTAACTGCGCGAACTTTCATCATTGCAGTTCCTCTCGCTGATTCATCGATCCTAAGCGAATTTAGGGGTCTATCAACTAGCGCGCTGGCATTGCCGCCGGGATCTGGGCCAAACTCAGATGGATCGCAATTGGAGCAG